>JBCCSR010000055.1:0-12355 GCA_039199865.1 Bacteroidota bacterium | reverse complement strand
TATCCCTCCAACCAATCCTATAAAAATTTAAGCCCAAAGAGGTGGAACCAAAGCGCAATAAGATCAAAAATAATAAGAAAATCTAATGTCATTTAACAGTCGACCAAAACCGATGAAGCCTCTGGAAAGATTGAGTTCTTGTGGTGCTGCATTTTGATCCAAATATTGATGCTTTCCAAAGTTGTAATTAATCGACCATCCAAATTCAACGTCGATGCTAAAATTGTGGGTGACCAGGAATCTACTTCCAATGAATGGCGTAAGCCCAATCACGTAATTCCGATTGTTTACTTCCCCAATAAATTCACTGTCCTCCGGATTGATGATGTCGTCGATTATAGAAACTGCATCTCCAGTATTCAAGCCCAGATTGCCATCAAAGCCAAAATAGTGATCAATATTGTTAATACTTACCCTCTTTGCGACTCCCAAGTTGACCATGTAATTCACACGAGTATTGTACCTACTGATGAATTCAATGCCATTATCCGGTTCAATTGGAAATCCATCAATGACTTCGTCTTTGATCAACGCATTGTTGTTCATGTTAATTTTGAACCTCAAATCAATATTTCGTAGCTCTTTGATATAACTCAGTTCCATTTCTCTAATATCAACACCAATGGTGAGCGCAATGCCAGGAATGACATCAAATCCGATGTAATTATTCAATGGTCGATCTTGGGTTTTACCCGCAATGGAATGAAGCAAAAACAGGGCTAAAGTTGCCATTTTAATTTTCATAATTTTATGTGTTTGATGTATTATTTCAAACGGGAAATCATGAAGCATATTTCATCATTGCCATTCATTAATACGCTGAAAATGAAAACAATTTGATTTTAATTTATTGGTAGAAGTTTGTTGTACAATAAATACTTATCCCATCATCCAAAACGGGCTATAGCAGTTCAAGGGGGCAACTATTTTGAAGAGAAATACTTTTATCATTAATGGCAAGTCCAATGTTACCAGCCTTCTCCAAAAAGAGCAACTACTACTGCTTGATGAGTTGTCGACTCAACTGCTCTCCCTTTGCATTCTCCATGCTTAAAGTGTATGTACCCCGAGGTAAGTCTCCCAATGCCAGTACTTCATTGAAGAATTGTGCTTCATCCAATTGACGTTGTAAGATCAAGCGACCATTGGCGGCAAATAGTCGAAGGGTCAATTGGCTTTCCTCCTGTGTCCGAATCTCTACGGCAACTTCATCAATAACGGGGTTCGGCCCCACCTTCAATTCGGCCTCCAAAGGCTGAGGGACAAAAAGCCCTGTGAGCGCATCTCCAGTAAATTTATACATTGCCGTTGGCTCATCATTGTTTTTGAACTTCCCGGCCCAGGCCGTTGCTTGGTCGATAAATTCAAAATCAGCAATCGGTGTACTGGTTTCAATATCCGTCCAGCTAATGCCGTTATTATAACTAATTGAAGTGGCGTATGGACCATTGCCATTACTCGCTCGGCTCGTTTTGATCAGTAGATTGGTTCCCGCGATATACTGAGCCTTAAAGATGGCAAAATCACTGTCTTCCACAGCTTGTTCTACCCAAGTTGCTCCACCATCTTCTGTGAGGGCAATCAGGTGTTGATAAGGAGGAGCAGAATAATCTGCAGAGTAGGCAATGCCCTTCAATTCATCGCTAAAGGTGAGGCCTTCGACCCATGGATTCGAGGTGATACTGGCAATCGGTGTTTCACTGGCCGTCCAAGTCAAGCCACGATCCGCAGAATGGAAAACCCGACTGCCATAAGTCCCAAACCAAATGTGATCTTCTACCACGGAACAAACACTCGTAGAGACATACTCCCAGGAAAACTGAGGAGCTGGAATATTTTCTGGACCAACGGCTTCCCAAGTTTCCCCACCATCATTGGTCGAATAAATTTCGTAGACATTGTTGAGCGGATCGCCAATGGCGATACCATTTTCGGTATCCCAGAAATGAATCACGGTACAAAAACTAGCGGAAGAAAATACATCTTGCTGCGTCCAAGTATCTCCACCGTCCGCTGTTTTAAAAATAGCTGCCCCCAGAGTAAAGGGATTGCTCGCGGCAACCCAGGCCGTGTTGGCATCAACGGCACTCACCTTCCAAAGCCCATAACTATTGCTGGGCAAAGGGACTTCGCCCTTTTTCCAGGTTGCTCCACCATCCGCGGTCCTTGCAAAAGTCTTGGAGGTACTGATCGCCCAAACGTCGCCACTGTAAGTACCATCGGTCGTAATGGCCCAGGCCACATCGGCATCCACAGCATCCATACTCCAAATATTGAGTGGGTCATCAAAGCCGATCGTTGACGCTTCCCACTGCGCAAAACTTGGTTGAGCCAATAACAGTAGAAAGAGAAAGGAGGTAAAATTTTTCATAGTTTACATTTTTTAGATGACGATGGATGAAACTGAGATTGCCTCCATCGATATAATGAAGTTAGTATTTGGTGTACCCGCTATTGAAGAAATCGGCAAATGCTTCGTCCATTCTCAAAAAGGCCAACATATCGTGATTGAGGATCATCTCGTGATCTTGCAAATTGTTGGCGACTGCTTTTTGCAAACATTCAAAGCCTCGCTGCGTTTTTTCCTGTACCGAAAAAGCGCAAGCCATATGGAAATAAATTTCTGCATCTTCTCCATTGGTCTCCAGAGCCTCTTCAAACTTTTCGAGGGCGGCCTCCAAATCATATTCTTTGAGTAATTTGAGTCCCTCTCTTTTGGCTCTATTTTGATCGTATTTGGGTAAACTTCCCAAAATCACTGACACACCTTCCATCGTCAATTCCCCATTTCTACTCAAATCAAGGACCACCTGCATGTTGTCCGTCACACGGGTGGTCAAAATGTATCGAACCGTATGACCCTCTTCCAATACCGTAAAATAATGATTGGTTCCCCAGACGGATGACTTTCTTGAGACGACCTGACCACGTACAATAACGGTCTCCTCTCCCATCCAATTGTTATGGAATTCAATGACGGTTTTGCCTGATACTAACTTCTGGTACTGCATGAATGCAAAATACTTTTACAGCGCTACCTTTCTCCTGATTCCCTAGAGCTTAATTGCCAAATGAACACAAAAGGTAACTTTCAATACGAAAAAAGGTTCTTTCCAGCCAAACTGGCGGCTTAGTCAAACAAACTACTGATAAAGAGTGGATTAAAAATCTCTATAAATGAAAGGACAGTTGACATAGCTGTTGACAAGAACTTCCTTCTAAGGTAAAGATTTTGACTGAATTCACAAAATGCCTGAGATTTCCCAGAGATACTTTCCTGAATCTAACCCGAGCACTTTTAGGATGTAGGCATACCATAAAGGGAAGAAAAAACCAATTACCACAGATGATGAACCACGGGGCGAATGCTATCTTCGTAAATCTCTTGAATGCGATTCATTTGTGCTGGGGTAAAAGTGGGTAATTCTAAAGCAGCTAAGTTCGAATCCAATTGTTCTGGTCGGGAAACGCCCGGAATGACACAACTCACCTCCGCAAAACTCAAGACCCATTTCAAGGCGTAAGGGGCCAAATTATCTACTCCAGGAAAGACTTGTTTTAAAGCATCGACGGCTGCCAAGCCCTGCTCATAAGGAATCCCCGAAAAGGTTTCTCCCTTATCAAAAGCAGCTCCTTCCCGATTGAAATACCGATGATCGTCTTTTCCAAAAACAGTGGTGGTACTGTACTTTCCGGTCAACAATCCACTGGCCAAGGGTACTCTCACAATAATGCCGACTTGACGTTTCTTTGCTTCCGCAAAAAACAACTGAGATGGACGCTGGCGGAAAATATTGAAGATAATTTGCACCGAACTTACATTATCATATTCAATGGCTTTCAGGGCCTCTTCTACCTTCTCGACACTTACGCCCAAATGTTGAATCTTTCCCTCTTGCTGCAACCGTTCAAAAAGACCAAAAATCTCTGGGCGATAATAGACGGCGTTGGGGGGACAATGCAACTGAATCAAATCGAGAGTTTCCAATCCCGTGTTGCGCAAGCTGTCTTCAACAAACTTTCTGAGCACCGCAACTTGATAGCCTTCGCTCTCATGGGGATTGATTTGCCGACCACATTTGGTAGCCAGATAGACCTGTTCCTTACGTTGGCGAATGACCCTTCCTACGGCAGCTTCACTCATTCCACTTTCGTAAACATCTGCGGTATCGATGAAATTAATGCCCCGATCAATTGCCTGATGCAAAATGCGTTCGGCATTGGCCGAATCAAATCCAGAACCCCATTTGCCACCCACCTGCCAAGTGCCCAAAGATAGCTCAGCAATTTTGAAATTTGTCTTACCCAATAATCTGTAATTCATCTTTTGTTTTTTACGAAAAAAATGGAAGAAATCAACTATGCTTTTCCCACTGAAGTCACTTCGGAATTGCTCACCAATACTGTTTTCTCTTGGGGTCGTCGCATCTCTTGTTGATAGTAGGCCGTTGCAGAGGCCAAGTTCAGCATTTTCATTCCAATACGAGCTAAGACAAAGGCCTGTCCGACCACAAAAGTGTAGATAATTGCTTCATTAGAATCAGCGGGACGATTCAATAATATATAGGCCCAAATGACTCCAAAAAAGGTAAACAGATTGAGCCAATACAAGGAGAAAGTAGAAAGGAAGTGTTTGAAAACCATCGCAAAAGATTGCCAAAATGGAACAAATAAAAGCATTTTATCTTCGTGAACGATATGTATTTTTGCGTAGTCGTGAATCATCATCACCACTGAAAGCAGCAAACCCCAAATAGGGATCAGTACGCGTAGGTGCTCATAAAAAACCAATTCGCTATCTAACTGATCCAAACCTCCACCAATCCAAGCAAAATACCCCTGAAAAAAGGCCATTGACAGCAGGCCATAGACCACAAAAAAATAGACCGTCAGCCGAAACAAGCGCCAAAAATACCGGGAACAACCCGTCCAAAAATTACGAAAACGAAAAGGCGTATCATTCAGCTTAAAAACGTGTAAGATGCCTCCATTCAAAAAAATAGAGAATACAAAGAACAAAAACACCAACACGATAGACTGATCCAATAGAACGCGAACACTATCGCCATACTGGTTCATAATATCTGAGAAAATAGTGAAGTCGAAACCAGGCATTAACCTTTCGATGGTCAGCGAACGTCCCAGCTTACTCTCCAACATATTCAGCAGAGGTAAGGTGGCCAACAGGGCAAAAAGAAAGTTAAACACATAAATCAATAGCCACATCCCAATCTTTCGAAAGCTCCATCCCCAACCCTTAAAATAAGCGATAATAAATTCCATAGGTTTCTAGCATTCAAGTCTCAAATCACACAACTCAGACTCAGCATTACATTTTGAATCAACATCATAAATTTCGCGGCATATTTTCGTAAAGCTGTAGTTTTCGGTTGAGTAGTATAACTATTGTTATTAAAATTGATGTCCATGTCAATTTTATATTCCGGATCGAGCTTGGCCCACACTACCTTATGAGATCCTCGATAACTAAATTCATAGGTCGGCGCACGGCCATCCCAGTATTCCAGTTTTTCTGTTCCATCTTCAAAATGAACCAATACCTCTACTGGCAATTTCACTCCACCCAATCGATGCAAAATGACCCTAGAATGATATAAAACCTCGGAAGTATCCACCGCTCCTGGCAATTGCTCTTTTTTATCTGCTCCAAATACGCCCCAACCACCGCCAATTCGTCGATTGTTGACATTGACAACTTTGTAATCACAAACCTCTGTCCCGTGCAATACCTGATCAAAAAACCAATGCATGTCCTTTCCAAAACGATCGCCATGATTTTTAATTACCACCTCATTGACTAGATCAACAAAATCAGCAGTACAAGGATGTTTGAAGCGCCAACGTAGAAAGAAAGTATTCATGATCTCGTTCATGGTATCCCAGCCCACAATTCCCTCCAATGTTTTTAACCAAGTAGGGGATTTATTGTAGATGATTGGACGATAACCACCGTGTTTGAATTCCCAAGTAGGTCGATAAACTTCGGCAATGGAAGGATTGTCCATGCCGACATAGCCCAAACGACTTTGTTCGCCATCTCCCACTCTAAATCCCATAAACTCAAAAGTAGAGGTTTGTTTGCCGTAGTAATGATCCATCACCCGGTTTTCGAAATAGGAAGTAATCCCTTCATCTAACCACGACTCTTCAAATTCATTGGTAGCGACCATTCCCATGAAATATTGATGGACAAATTCGTGGACCGTAAAGGTTTCCGTCATTGGTATCCAGGAGGGCATCCGAGCAAAACCGATGGTCGTAATCAAAGTGGGATACTCCATTGCTCCGGTTCGCGAAGCATGCAAGGGCGGGTTGACAATCGTCAGGGTCGGATAAGGATAAGGCCCTACGTGTTTTTCAAAATACTCCATCGTTTGCTTTGCCGAAAGCACATGACGATCTGTCAAATCTTGGTGTTCGGGATAACAAAGTACTCGAATGTCGATGTGTTTCCAGCGATCTGTTCGTTCCACAAAATGGGGAGAAGCCGACCAGGCAAAATCGATCACGTCTTCCGCTCGGTAATAATAGGTTTTTTGCTCCCCTTTGGTTTTTTCGTATTGCAAATTGCCGCTGGCCCCAACAACATAATTTTTGGGCACTGTAATGTGAACGTTATAGACTCCGAAGTCAGCATAGTATTCAGAATTGCGGTGGTACTGATGGCAGTTCCACTGGCTCTCTTCAACGCAACGAATACCTGGATATTCGTAGACCCCAATTTTGGGAAACCACTGTGCCATGTGATAAAATTCTCGATTGTAGCCAGACCGAACCCGCGTCCGAGGAATTTTTGAAGTAAAATCAATGTGCAATTCCAAAGTTTCGCCGGGCTGTAGAGGACGCGCCAAATCGAATACCACAACAGTTTGATCTTGTTCATTATCATCGTCGGGATGGATAAACCGCATGCTTGGTTTGAGATCATTGCCCGCTTGATCCCGAATCTGATCAATATCGATCCAACCCCAGATGTCTTCCGCCAGAAGATCAAAGTTGAGGACGGAGTTGACCCCTAGTGATTCCTGGTAGAAAGTGGATTGGGTATTTTTGAAAGCATTGTAATACAAGTGAAATTGTACCGATTTAATGACATCGGGAGAAGTATTTTTCCAATAGAGAATTTCCTTCGCTCTGAGCATTTTCCGCTCTGTATCCAGCTCCACTTCGATATCGTAATTGGCAATGCGAGTAGATAGCGGAGCGGCAAATATCTCTTCCTGGGCTTCAACGGGAAACCACCAGGCGAATAAAATTGCCAGGCACCATAAAGTACCTTTGTTGTTCATATCTGCTATTTTTGGCTTTAAGGACTGGTGAAATTAATGAAATTTAGATGGACTAGGAGACATTCTCCTCTAGATTTTAGACTGGAAGATTCAAACCACGAGTGAGTTTAGGTTTTTGACCGCAACTATTGGCAGGAATCGCCCAGGTCTTATTCTTCAACTTTAATGTTTAAACTTAAAGAATTGTTCTATTTTTTAGGCCGATTCAAACGCGCTTTGACGTCTATTTTCCCTAAAAAAGCGCCTAAGTTCTAGGATTCTAAATCCACTCGAATAGCGTTGGTATCCTTGCGAATGGACAAAGAAAAACTTGATTTGACCGTTCCAATATTGCCCACTATCGATAGTTTGTTTAGCACAAATTGGTTGTATTTTTCTATATCTTCCACAATAATTTTGAGCAAAAAATCAGAGTCTCCCGTTACGTGATGGCATTCCATCACCTCATCGTACTCTACGACCTGACGAACAAAGGCCTCCACGGCTTCTTTGGAATGGTCAAGTAGGGACAGATGCACAAAAGCATTGAGTTTTTTTCCCAGTAATTGTGGGTTTAGGATAGCGACGTATTTGTTGATAATGCCTCTTTTTTCTAATCGCTTGATGCGCTCGAAAACGGGAGTACTGGACAAATTGAGCCTTGCGGCAATTTCCTTGATGGTCATGCGTGCATCCTCTTGCAACAAATTGAGAATCTTTGCGTCCGTTTGATCTAGTTTGTCTTTAGATCTTGCCATTGATTATGATTTAAGTGTCAAACAAAATGACCCTTACCATCAGTGCAATTCCGAATAGAAGTAAAGCGCCTCCTGTAATTCTCCGCATCCAAATGACGTGACTTTGCTTAAGGTATTTTCGGATCACCTTTGCCAGTACTACCTTTAGAATATCCGTTAGAATAATCATCAATAAGATCCCAGAGAAAAAGGAGATCGCATCTGCTTTGTCAAAACCATCTTTGATCACTACCGTCGTAGAAACACTCACCCAGAAAAAAAAGGTGAAGGGATTGATGGTGTTGATCAAAAAACCTTTCATCCACAAAGCGAGGTAAGAAACCGTGCTCTTTTGCAATACGTTTTTAGACGTTTGAATGTCAGGGGGAGAAGTCAACAAAGTTCCCAAACCAACAGCCACTAAAATGATGCCTCCCGTGATACCCAAAGTAAGTGTAAACCCCTCCCAAGCGGTAATGGCCATGATGTAAGAGACCCCCCAATAAACCGCAATGATAAACAGGAAGTCACTCACCCAAACCCCAAAGCCAATCATCACCCCAGCTCGAAATCCTTGCTCAATCCCAGCCTGAATTAAGGCAAAAAATATTGGCCCCAACAAAAAGCAAAGGATCAAACCAAAATACAAGCCTTCAATGAATGGATGCATCTCTTACTGTTTACTCGTAAATCGTTACTACCAAGTGTCTACGTCCGCCCCGGTTTCGAAACTCACACAAATAAATGCCCTGCCAAGTCCCCAGGTTCAAGCGTCCATTCGTAACGGGAATGCTCACCGCATTGCCCACTATACTCGTTTTGATATGGGCTGGCATATCGTCAGGCCCCTCCATCGTATGGGTCAAATAGGGTTCATTTTCTGGAACAATCCGATTGAAAATACTTTCAAAGTCCACTCGAACCGATGGATCAGCATTTTCATTAATCGTTAAACCAGCTGAGGTGTGTTTGATGTGTACATGAAAAATACCTTGGACTGGTAAAACCGGAACCTGTTGTAAAACCACATCGGTAATCAGATGAAATCCACGACGATAGGGAGGTAAGCTAAACTCAACTTGGCGAATCATATTTGCTTGGTTTATCCACTGTTCCAACGCAAAGGAAAGCATAAAGATCGCAATTTCACTCATTTTATTAAGGGATTGTCCACCATTTCACCATTCTTTGGCATCTACTCCCTACAGTAGCCGCTACTAAAGCAAATTTTCAAACTATTGCTTCCCGATAAAACCTATTCTATGAAACGTCTATGATTGAATGGTCATTAAAATACTCAGGATAATGGCTGTTCGATCATCATCTACCTGTCTGGTACCAGACGGGTACTCTATGTGTGACCTTAATTAAAAATGAAAAGATCCATGAAAACCACTATCAATCTTTTGCTCATCTGTTGTAATATCATGCTTACAGTTGTCTGTTGCCAACAAATTCCCAAGTCAGACCATTCCGTCACCATCACTCCTCCTAGGACAGCGGAACCTCCACCCCCACCACCAGTCATTGAAGAAATACCTAATGACGAGCTGTCATTTTCAGATCAAATCAAAGAGGAGGAGGAGGTCGTCAGTCACCCACCAACTTTAAGGGAAAGGTATGAAACCAATGCCGAAAATGAGTTCCAATCGCCCCTCCGACATCCCTACTCCACTTTTTCAATTGATGTAGACCAAGCCAGTTACAGCAATGTACGTCGTTTCCTGATGGATGGCACCCAACCTCCTGCCAATGCTATACGCATCGAAGAAATGATCAATTACTTTGACTATGATTATTCACAACCCAAAGGAGAGCGGCCTTTCTCAATCAACATGGAATTGGCGCAATGCCCTTGGAATGGCCAACATCAATTGCTCCACATTGGGCTACAAGGTCGGGAGATTCCCAAAAGCAATTTACCCCCCAATAATTTGGTTTTTCTGCTAGACGTTTCTGGCTCAATGGAAGATCACAACAAGCTTCCCCTCCTCAAAACAGCCTTTAAATTATTGGTTAAAGCACTTCGACCACAAGATCGGGTTGCCATCGTCGTTTATGCGGGAGCTTCGGGGGTGGTGCTGCCCTCCACTTCAGGCAAGCAAAAGAAAAGCATTCTCCTGGCCTTGGATCAATTACAGAGTGGTGGAGCCACCGGAGGGGCTTCCGGCATTCAATTGGCCTACAAAGTCGCTCGCCAAAATTTTCTAAAAGGAGGCAACAACCGCGTCATTCTAGCAACGGATGGCGATTTCAACGTAGGCCCCAGCTCCGATGAAGAACTGGTCCGACTGATTGAACAAAAAAGAGATCAAGGCATTTCCCTGTCTGTGCTAGGCTTCGGTACTGGCAATTATCAAGACGCCAAAATGGAAAAACTAGCCGACAATGGCAATGGCAATTACGCTTACATCGACAACGTTACCGAAGCACACAAAGTCTTGGTCAAAGCGTTCAGTAGTACGCTATTTACCATTGCCAAAGATGTCAAACTGCAAATAGAGTTCAATCCGAATCGAGTAAAAGGCTATCGGCTTATCGGTTACGAAAATCGACGCCTAGCGGATGAGGACTTTAACAATGATCAAAAAGATGCTGGAGAACTCGGCGCTGGACATAGCGTGACGGCACTCTACGAAATCATCCCTACTGGATCAAGCGAAAATCTAAGCACTACCATCGATCCACTCAAGTATCAAAAAAAACGAATGGGACTGACCAATACCAATGAATGGATGACCCTCAAGCTCCGCTACAAAGCGCCTAATGCCCAAAAGAGTCAAAAAATAGAACAGGCCTTGACCACTGAAGTAAGCTCTTGGCAAAGTAGCTCCGAGAATTTCCGATTCTCTGCTGCGGTGGCCAGTTTTGGGATGAACCTACGCCATTCAAAATACAAGGGACAGATGACCTATCCACAAATTTTGGAGATGGCTCGCTCCGCGCGGGGAAAAGACGAGATGGGCTACCGCAGTGAGTTTCTGAAACTGGTGGAATTGGCAGAAGCCTACGGAACGGAGTATTGATAGCGCAAAACGAAAAACGGTTGATGGCATTTTAAATATCCATCAACCGTTTTTCGTTTCTATCCTACAATTTTCACTACCAAGGACAAGGCAGTGAACCAAAATAATAGAGCAAACTGACCCCAAGAGTAGAAAAATTATCGTTGCTCCGACCATTCCCTCTCTGACGACCTTCTCCTCCAATGCGAACACCATCTGCCGTCATGGAACGATCCGACAAAGCTACTGCAATGGGTCCTCGTAGTGCTTCCAAATCATCCATATCGGGATAAGTGCCGCTCACATCGTCGATAAAATCGGTAAAAAGTTTTCGGGAGCTGAGCTCAATATTGATGCTCCAGCGATAACTCAAATCAAATTTAATACCTCCCCCAAAGGTCAAAGCACCACCAATAGAATAATACTCTTCTCCCCTAAACTGACCTTCTGTACCGAAGGTACGCAGTTGATAGGTCTCTCCGTTTAATTCTGTTTTAGGATCGAAATGATACACAGAAAAGCCCGAAAAGAGATAGGGCGTAAAAAATTCATCGCGACTACCGTGATTATAGGGTAAAAAATTGAATTCAAATTGGAATGTTCCGTCGATAATATTGGATTGGAAATTGAGATTTCGAGCCCGTTCAAAGCTATTGGAAGAATTGGCATCGTCAGCACTAATCGTCAAATAATTAGCGGACATTTTTAGACAGAGTCGGTTGTTGAAATTGTAGCGGGCAGCCAATCCTGCCATCAGTCCGGGTGAGCCAAGATCGAAGGTCGTGTTCAAATCTCCAAAGTAATAGGCCACTCCCACTGTTCCACCCAATTCCCAGCCTCTTTGAGCAAAGCTGGTCAGCGTACAACAGCAAAGCAATAGTATAAAGTGTAATTTTTTCACCTTAGAAAATTTAGTATGTCCATGAGTGTTTTGAAGAAAAAGCCTCGCGAAGGCTCAATAGGAGGCGCAAAGTTAGTATAAAACGGCGAAACTCTCCACTTTGTTATTGACCATTTCTAATAAATCGGCTTTAAATGCTCTTACAAGGACAATTAGTGGGCCAATCCTCCTACCGATTTACCCAAGCCTCTCGATATCAGGGTCATGGTGCCCGTCACTGCCTCGGTTGGAGCATTGGAAAAGATCATTTTAGTGCCACTACAATTCAAAAACTGGTTCTTCATCTGCCTCCATCCAACTAATCAATCAAAGGAGGTTTCTAAGAATGCTCCTCAGGCATCAATCAGAAAAATCGCGGGCCTTTTGTGTAAATCGGGAATTTTGGTTTTCCGCCATTGTTCGATGGTTTTGGTGTGCACCCAT
>JBCCSR010000054.1:0-12439 GCA_039199865.1 Bacteroidota bacterium | reverse complement strand
TCCGCCACCGCCGCCGCTCATCCGGCGCAATTTCTTAAACCAAGCACATACCTCCGGCCCCCTGTATAAGCCGTTATGCTTACAAGTTTACTGAAAAAAGAATTCTTTTTAAACGTTTTTTATCCCTAGCCCAAGAACTGTGGCTACGGAAATCTATACTTAGACGCAGCACCCCCTCAAATTCCATAAATTTTTGACCACTTTTTTATATTTTTATTTCCTTAAAGTATTTTTTTGCTCAAAATAGAACACTCTCAAGGGCAAAAATGAAATTAAATCAGGCTCCATAACCAAGAAGATTAGCTGAATTTTTACCTTTAAAACTGTATTTACCTTTAAGTTCTACAAATCTTCTTGGCAAATTTACCTCGATGAAGTTTTTTCTCTCTTGCGTACTAATCTTCCTATTTCATTTCCCATTTGGCTTAAATGCACAGTCTACTGACCCGTATCCCGATGCTTTGATGGATTGGACGAAGTTTCCCGTTTTGCCTGTCTTGGAAGGAATGGATCGGCAGTTAGGTTTGGGAGGGGCATTTTCAGGACATCATAATGGCGTACTGATCATGGCGGGAGGAAGCAATTTCCCAGTAGCGCCTCCTTGGGAAAAAGGGCAAAAGAAATGGTATGATGACATTTATGTACTAGAGAAAAAAGGAAAAGATCAATACGAATGGAAGCATCAAAATGTTCGTTTGCCACATGTAGTAGCCAATGGTGTAGCCATCAGTACTCCGGATGGACTGCTGTGTATTGGAGGACGCAATGCTGAACAAGTTTACAATGACGTATGGCAATTGAAATGGAATGCAGATGAACAAACAATTGAAGTGAATCAATTAACTCCTCTGCCTAAGCCCTTGTGTTTTATGGCTGGAACAGTGCTTGGTGATCAGGTTTATTTGATTGGAGGAATGAGTCAGCTCAATGAAGTCATTTCTCTTCAGCAAATGTGGATCTTCAACTTTCGACAAGACGGGGCATCTTGGAAAAAACTAAAGCCCATTCCAGCTGCGGGCCGTCTGTTACCTGTTGTCGTTGCACAGAATGACGGAGATGGAAAAAAAGTTTACGTCATCAGTGGTCAATCCGTTTCACCCGGAAAAGAGGCAGTATATCTGACAGATATTTGGCAGTTTGATCCGGTACGTGAGCGTTGGAAGGAGATGGGAAACCGTTTTCCTGATGGAACGACCATTCCCTCCGTTTTTGCAGCGCCGGGAATTGCTTACGGAAATGCTCAAGTATTCATTTTTAGTGGGGTTGCCGGGCATATCAATCAACAGCTTGCCCAGTTGAATAAGGCCGCATCGGCTAGTGATGATCAGAAAGAGCAGGATTCGTTGCTTGCACAACGCAACCGCATTTACGAATCTCATCCTGGCTTCTCTCGGGAGATATTGTCCTATCACACCTTGACCAACTCCTGGACAAGGGTAGGAACAATGCCTTTTATGCCAAGCATTATCACCCATGCATTTTTTTGGGATGATGGTTGGATTATCCCTGGTGGGGAAATCAGTCCGGGAGTACGTAGCCCTGAAATCAATAAAGTAACTTTTAAAGCTCGAAAAAACAGCCTTTCCAAACTCAACCTTGGTGTTTTGTTCCTCTATTTTGGTGTTTTGCTTTTAATGGGAGCTTACTTTTACAGAAGACAACAAAGCACCAATGATTATTTTAAAGGAGGACAACGCATTCCCTGGTGGGCTGCCGGACTGAGTTTATTGGGTACCAGTTTAAGTGCAATTACCTTTATGGCTGTTCCTGCCAAGGCCTTTAGTACCGATTGGTCGTTCTTTATTTTGAGCTTGACCATTCTATTGATTCCCATCCTTGTCAATCGACTTTTCATTCCATATTATCGTCAACTGAATCTAACTTCTGCCTATGAATACTTGGAAATCAGATACAATCGATGGGTGAGGTGGTTAGGGAGCTTGGCCTTCATCTTTTTTCAGATCGGACGAATTGCCGTCGTTTTATATCTGCCGGCTATTGCCATTAATGTAGTCACTGGTTTTGATATCTACTGGTGCATTACATTGGTGGGCTTGATTAGTATCCTCTACACTTTAATGGGAGGCATTGAAGCTGTTATTTGGACAGATGTACTCCAGGTGTTTATCTTATTAGGAGGGGCTTTGTATTGTCTTTTTCTCCTACAAGGAGCCATCCCCGGAGGGTTCGATACCATTGTTCGGACAGCAGAGGAACAAAACAAATTCAATCTATTTGACCTGAGTTTCGATTGGACAAAAGCCACTTTTTGGGTAGTATTGGTTGGAGGCTTTTTTACGAATCTGATTACTTACAGCACCGACCAAACAATGGTACAACGTTATCTCACGACGACCGATACCAAAGCCGCTCAGCGGAGTCTCTGGCTCAACAGCTTGGTCGCCGTTTTGGCGGCTGCCCTCTTTTTCTTTATTGGAAGTGCCTTATTTGTGTATTACCAACAGCAGCCGCAATTGTTGCAATTTGGTGCGACCCAAAATGATGCAATTTTCCCCTGGTACATCGTTAGTCAACTACCCAATGGTTTATCGGGTATTTTGATTGCGGGAATTTTAGCGGCTTCAATGTCGAGCCTCAGTAGTAGTATGAATTCTGTTGCGACGGCCTACACTACCGACTTCCATCAATTTTTGCAAAAAGGAAAGTCGAATACACTTTGGGTAGCCAGATGGGCTACTTTACTGACCGGCTTATTGGGCCTTGGACTGGCTTTGTTGATGGCTGGTGCGGATATCAAATCACTCTGGGACGAGTTTATCAAAATCGTGGGATTGATTACCGGTGGATTGGGAGGAATTTTTCTTTTGGGGATTTTATCCAAGAGAACTTCTGCAATCGGTGCTTTAATTGGTCTTTTGGGGAGCGCCATCATCCAGTATTTCTTGGCTCAATCAGGGGCTATACATTTTCTTTTGTATACGGTCAGTGGATTTTTATCCTGTATGGCCTTGGCTTATTTCACTAGTTTTTTATTCCCTCGGAAAACTTCGAACTAAACCTAATAAGTATTAATTTCGCAGCAAAAAACAGATATGACCTACCAAAACCTAGAACTAAAGACCAAAAAAGGCATTATTTACTTGACGATCAATCGGGAAAAAGCCTTGAACGCACTCAATGAACAAACGATTTTGGAACTCCAACATTTCTTTTCAGTCACCGGTCCTAGACGGAAAAAATCGAAAGGGGTCATCATCACCGGGGCAGGGCCAAAATCTTTCGTTGCCGGAGCGGACATTAAAGAGTTTTTGGCCTTAGACGCCGAGGCTGGTGCTCAAATGGCCAAGAGAGGGCAGGACGTTTTTTTCCTGATTGAGCGATTCCCAAAACCAGTTGTCGCCGCGGTCAATGGTTTTGCCTTGGGAGGCGGTTGTGAGTTGGCCATGGCCTGCCATCTGCGCGTAGCCAGTGAAAAGGCACGTTTTGGACAACCTGAAGTCAATTTAGGCATCATTCCAGGATATGGAGGAACACAGCGACTGACCCAACTGATTGGCAAAGGAAAGGCATTGGAGTTGATGATGACTGCAGATATGATCGGTGCAGCAGAAGCGCATCAACTCGGCTTGGTCAACCACGTAGTAGCCCCAGACCAACTTCTAGCCAAAGCAGCGGAACTGATCGAAAAAATGGCGACAAAAGCTCCTTTGGCGATTGCTGGTGTCATCGATTGTGTCAATACTTATTTTGACAATACTATGGACGGATTTACCCACGAAGTTGATACCTTTGGCAAGGTATGTGGGTCAGAAGACTTTAAAGAAGGGGCAGCAGCCTTTATCGAAAGAAGAGCAGCTGATTTTAAAGGAAAATAATTAGACGTACGAAAATAGCTTACGGCGAAATGACTGTTGGTGCAGCACGACCCACCTACTAGCTTGGAGAGCGCTGCCAACGAGTATTCGACCACAAGTAGCTCAATAATAAAACTCGTAGAACAAAGTCAGAACCAGTTTAAATTTTTATTGTTTAATGAACAACTTATGATCAAAGAAACAGATATTATCATTGTGGGAGCGGGGCCCTGTGGCCTCTTCACGGTCTTTGAAGCTGGCTTGCTTAAGCTACGATGCCATTTGGTTGATGCTTTACCTCAACCCGGGGGGCAACTGACTGAGATTTATCCCAAAAAGCCCATTTACGATATTCCTGGCTATCCCTCGGTGTTGGCCGGAGATTTAGTAGACAATCTAATGGAGCAAATCGCTCCCTTTAACCCAGAATTTACCATGGGAGAACGGGCAGAGTCCATCGAACGAATTGAGGATCGCATGTTTGAAATGAGGACGAATCGAGGAACAATCCTTCGAGCACCCGTCATTACCATTGCAGGTGGATTAGGTTGTTTTGAACCCAGAAAACCACCGATTAGCAATATCACTGATTTTGAAGATAAAGGGGTCGAATACATGATTCGTGAACCTGAACTCTATCGAGACAAAAAAGTGGTCATCGCTGGTGGGGGAGATTCTGCACTTGATTGGACTATTTTTCTCGCCGAAGTGGCCAGCGAAGTGACGCTGGTACACCGCCGTAGCTCCTTCCGTGGGGCACTTGACTCCGTTGAAAAGGTGAAGGATTTGGCAGATAGTGGAAAGATCAATATGATTACGGAGTCTCAAGTCGTCGGATTGGAAGGAAATGGTCATCTAGAGGCAGTAATGATCAAGGGAAAAGAAAAGGTGAATCGAATGGAGACCAATCATTTCATTCCACTCTTTGGGCTATCTCCCAAACTTGGACCAATTTCCGATTGGGGCTTGAATATTTCTCGGAGTGCCATTGAGGTCGACACCGAAGACTACAGCACCAATGTTCCAGGCATCTATGCCATTGGAGACATCAACACCTATCCTGGTAAACTGAAATTGATCTTATGCGGCTTTCACGAAGGAACCATCATGTGTCAGTCGGCCTTCAAGTACATTTACCCGGATAAAAAATTGTCATTCAAGTATACTACCGTTACTGGAATCTCTGGATTCTAATTATAGCATGATAAATAGAACGTTTCCATCCCTTGGAACGTTCTATTTATCTTATATCCAGTTATGATAAAAATTACCGTCATTGATCGAGAAGGAGAGCAGCACGAACTAGATGCTCCTACTGATATGAACATGAACCTGATGGAGTTGTGTAAGGCCTATGAACTTCCCGTTGAGGGGACCTGCGGGGGCATGGCGCTTTGTGCTTCCTGCCACGTTTACATTCAAACAGAGCACGAGTTGCCAGAAGCCTCTGATGATGAAGAGGACATGCTCGATCAAGCCTTTTTTGTGGAAAGCAATAGTCGACTGGGCTGCCAACTGCACCTACGGGACGAATTTGACGGTTTGATCGTAAGATTGGCACCCACCTAGCCTATTTTATTTTCCTCAATAATGAAGTCATAGAAGCGAATATCGCTTTCGCCCAGCCCTTTAGAAAACACCTCTTTCCTTTTATCTTTTTTCGTTTCTGCTTGATGCTCTGTTCGTCATTCTCTGTGGCTATCTATCATTTTTATGCTTAAAAATGATGGCAAAAGGAGCAAATGATGGCAAAATAGTTTAAAAAAATAATCAAATTAGTTATAATTTAGCATTAATTTGTATATTTGTCTCAGAACCATTTGCTTACTGAACCAAAAAGTCATGAATCCAATCTTACGCAACACACTAGCAGTTCTTGCTGGATGTTTTATCGGAAGTGTCATCAACATGGGAATAATCCAATTGGGCATGAACCTCATTCCTCCCCCCGAAGGAGTTGATCCCACCGATGTAGAAAGCATTAAAGCATCCATGCACTTGTATGAAACCAAGCATTTTATCGTCCCCTGGATTGCCCACGCAATCGGAACCTTAGTCGCTGCGTTCATTGCCGTAAAATTCGCGGTGAGTCACCATTTAAAATTGGCCATGGGAATTGGGGCATTCTTTTTACTTGGTGGTGTCGCTGCTGCCCAGATGATTGGTTCGCCAGCCTTGATGACCGCAATTGACCTGATTGTAGCCTATTTACCAATGGCTTGGCTGGGATATCAATTGGCATATTCTAATGCAGATCCCTCCAATTGATCCCCAACAAGGGAGCTGATTTGTCACTGGATTGGTCGTAATATTGAGCTATCGCAGCTTTTTTCACTATTTAATGTAAGTTTTTACCATCAAAAATTTGCTTGTGATTGAATTAATCGTAATATTGCGATGAATTGAATAAATATCCATAATGGGTGCAACTAAAAAAGAACTTTTTTCTACTAAGACCAATCGCATTGCTGAATTGGCCAAGGCAATCGGGCATCCGGCTAGAGTAGCCATTCTCGAACTCTTAGCAGCCAAGCAAAATTGTGTATGTGGGGATTTGGTAGATGAACTGCCTCTGTCGCAATCCACCATTTCTCAACATTTGCGGGAGTTGAAAAAAGTGGGGATCATTCAAGGGCAAATTGAAGGCGTAAGCGTATGCTATTGCATTGATCCCAAAGTTTGGAAGGAAACGCAGGATCTTTTGCAGCGTTTTTTTAGCCAAAGTTTCAATTGTTGTTAAGCAGGAAAGGAATATCTGATTAACGAAAGAGTATTGTAAGCCTATTTTTTTGTCAGAATTAATCGTAATTTTACGATAGATTTTTTATCAAATAATATTGAATCATTCCATCTGGATTTTCCAGAAAAAATCATTGATTATGAAGACCAAGGAATTTTTAAGTTTATTGACTAGCAACTCCGGAAAAGAATTGCTTTTTGAATATCAGGGAGGAAAAATCATTCCTAAAACTTATCACATTACGGAAATTAAAAGTACGCATGTCGATTCAGTGGATTGTGGAGGAAATCGGCACACTTATGACGAAACCATCGTCCAACTTTGGATTAATGGTGATGAGGAAAAGGACCGCTATATGTCGGTTGAAAAAGCCAAACAGATTTTTGACATCGTTCACCAAAAAAGTCCACTAAAGGGAGAAACCTCGATCTTTTTTGAATATGGGGATCAATATACCCCCACGTCGGTATACGAGGTAGATGAGATCGAACAAACGGATCAGTACATCAAAGTGAAAATGTTGGTCCCGTCAACAGTATGTAAACCCTTGTTGAGTCTGGATGTATTGGCAGTAGGAGATAGAAAATGTGGAGGGAATACAGGTTGCTGTTAAATTGTATCGGATGGCTTTCGCAAAATGGGATTAGAGCAATACCTAGTCAAGAGGTCAGTTCGAAAACAGGGATGCGGTATCCATAAATCGAGCCTCTTTGCTAAAACGGGACCCATTCTGACGGTGTCGGTAATCCGGCAAAAGATGTAGGGTAAATTGCCACAGGCTAAATGCCAAAAATAAAGGCGTTGAGGAGTAGTTAATGTGTTCGTGTAGATGATGATGTTTGATCAAAATCGAAAAAGCAGAGGATGGATTTGGGAAAATGGTCACAGAAATGAGCTGGGTGTGCAAGGCTTTGAATGCAATTTGCTTTGAGCGCTTACATTGGTACTATTTACAAAAATGTTGTATATTTGAATTAACTTTATCAATGTTTTAATTCTTATTCAACATGAATATTGATGTAGCAGCTTACTTTGAGCAATTGCTTTTCAAGCACGAATCGGTCATCATTCCCGATTTTGGTGGCATTGTGTCCTCCTACCGTTCTGCGTCAATTGATCATGTACAGGGCCTTTTGCACCCACCTTCCAAATCATTGTCTTTCAACAAAAATTTGATCATCAACGATGGAATTCTGATCAACCATATTGCGAAAGACTTACAATGTCCTGAAGAAAAGGTGCGAAAAGCGATTGAACAATATGTGACGGAGACCCAAGCTACCCTCGAAAAACGAGAGATCGTAGTTTTTCCAGGAGTTGGACGGCTCTACAAAGACTATGAAGGCCAACTTCAGTTTTTACAAGACAGCACCAATTTCAATCGAGATGCTTACGGCTTAGGAAGTGTTCAATTTTATCCTATTCTACGCAACCGAGAAACAGCGTCTAACGAGGCACCTATTCCAGTGGTCGATACCCCCAGACCAAGTGAATCAAAGGAATCAAAGTTGGTTCACGTATTGCAGTCGGCAATGCCCTTATTGGCGGGTTTGGCACTCGTTGCCTTTGGCCTCACGTTCTACCTTTTTGAAACCGAAGCGGTCCATTCAGATCTTCCTAAAACAATGCCCGTTGCCGAAAAAAGAATCAACGAAAAGCCGGGACTAGAACCCAATATTCACGAGGCGGGTACCATGAGTTTTATCGATCGTCGCAATCAAGAAATGGAGCAACTTAGTCAAGCCGAAGACAGCAAACTCGATGGGCAGGTAGTGGAAGAAGAAGTGGAGCCAATTCAGGAAAAAGAGTTATTCGAAACGGAAATAGATACGGAAAGCATTACCATTGGCCCCGATCAAAAAGAGGGCGTCATCATTATCGGAACCTATAATTTCAAAAAGAGTGTTCAGAAAATGGTCAATCGCATTTATGAGCTAGGTTACGATGTCTATCAAAAGAAGAAGCCCAATAGTCAATCTACTCGCGTGGGTGTACAATTTGTCTATGAAGAAGAGGCCGATCTACAACGGATCTTAAAAACGGTTAGAAAAGAATTGGATGATCGCGCCTGGGTTTTAAAGCAATAGATCTCTTATTTGTACCTCTCCATATCCAAAGCAATTGCTCATCTAGAAAAAAACTCTGGATTACCGTTCTCTTTAGCTTTTGTGATCTTCCCTCACAATAGGAGTGGGTCACATTCTGTTCTGCAATGGCTATCTCATCTGTCATCTACTGTGGTTGTTCACAACATTATTGACTTTTCTTTGTGTATCCCCTAATTGTTGTTTGAGATTTTCCTCCTAAGGGGGTTATCGGGTGCGCAATTGATAAGGGGAATACAAAAACAAAGCTCCAATCCCAGTAGTCATGAGATAGAACTTGTTGGTTTTCTATCAGGTTAGAGCAATGTCAACAGTTCCAAGCGTACTCACCGCCAGGCGAGTGAAGAAGAAAAAAAAGTGGTGGTTTTAATTTGCAGGCTTTAGTGCCTTTACATTTTTGTTGAGGTCTTTCGATTCAAAAAAAGCAATCAATTGAATGAATTTTCTGGCTAACCAGGTTTTGGGACGTCGAATGTGTTGGGCCAGTAAGCTGGTCGCCTGGTCCGTTGTTTCGATAATTAGAGCCCAGGAAGTTTGGGGTAAAGGTGCCAGGAGCGTCGCCAAACGCCAGGCATGTTGCCGACTGAGGCCAAGGCCAAAGTGAGCCAACTGTTCATCTCTCATACCACCCAATCGATCAAACCATGAGAGCAGGGGAGAGACGCTCCCCAAGCGTTCTTGAACCGTAGGGATCAATTCGTATAGGATTTTGTTGATGTTTTCAAAATCTGTTTTTAAGGCAGGTAGGTCCGCACTGGGAGCCGTTTCGGCAGCCGCAATACCCAAATCCAGATCAATATGTGCATTGATGCCCAGCAAAAGATGTTGCAGAATAATGATGCCTTTATCTTTCGCTGCTGCAAAAGCAATGGTCCAACACTGGGAGGTAGTTTGTCCGTTTTGGTAGCGGTGGTAAGCTTCCAGGTAGCGAGAGGCAAAAATAACGTCTAGTTTTTCCATCCTTTCACCATCTTCAAAGTTACCCTTTTGGATGCCCTCTTTTACTTGTATGGTTACTTCGCGATACAAGGTAGCAAAATAGGCCAGCGGACTTTGGACTGCCATTTCAGCTTCGATAATCTGGTCCAATTGGTCAATGACTTGGTCAATCGTTTTGGGGAGCGGCATCAATGGAGTTTTGTTTTTTTGGAAGAAGCAAGACTAAAAGAATAAAGATAAATGAGAGGGCACTGATAAGCAGAGAAATCCGAAATTTTTTAGGTACAAATTCAAAGGTTACTTGGTGGGTTCCGGCCGGAATCCTGATGGCCATAAAAAAATCGAGTACGCGAAAATGATTGAGTGGCCGTTCGTCAACAGACACTTGCCAGCCGGGGTAATCTGCTTGTAGTAGATTGATTTGTACCGAATCTTGGCTACGGACTTCCGCAATCATTCGGTGAGGCTGAAATTGGAGCAGCTCGACCTTGCTCGAAGCGGGAGGACTTGGGTAACTCATCGTGTCTAATTGTGTAAAAGCCTCACTCAAAAAAATCAGCTGATTGTCTAAAATACGATCTCGCAGCGGATGCTCATTAAAGAGATGATAAGATTGCAGTTTCAAATTGTTGTATCCATTTTTAGCGATCTGGCGCTTGAGGATATTATTATTGTACCACATAGGATAAAATGAACCGTCTCCTTCATGGGGCACTTGAATCAGTGGCAGTTGGGGAATGGGAAAATCATTGGCTAGTGATGCTGTTTGGGCCGCGAATGTTTGGGTGCGAGCATCGCTAATGACGGTTGAGCAGATATTGAATTGCGTGGCCAAAAATAAGTCCAAGGCCATTAGCAAGGCTAAGCAGGGAAGCCTCCCTTTGAGGGGAGCATATCGAAAGATCAACCAGGTGAGGAGCAACAAACCCATTTGTACTGGCCATTGTAATAGAATAGCACGGAAAGGATCATTGGCCTGAATAAAGGCAGTCAAGGTTTTGACTTGAAGATCAGCTGGCCAGGCCCAAGTACTCTGACTCGACCCATAAAGCCAAAGTCCGCTGCCCCCTGCAATCAGCAATCCCAAAGGCAGGAGTTTTTGCCATTTGGAAAAAAGCACAGGTTTCTGTTTTAAAAGCTGATCAAAGCCGTCAGCCCATAAAAGAAGCAAAAACAAAAGGCCAAATAAGCGAAATAAGGCGGGATATTTAAAGACGCCCATCATAGGAACCCAATTGTACAGCCAAGCCCTCAACACAAAATGCTCTCCCAATGCTACCCCTAAAAAGAAAAGACCTATCGTGAAAAATCCCATCTTTTTCCAAGTCCATTTTTCGAAAAGCAGCCACAAAAGGGATAGAAGAACAAGGATACCCAAATACCCGTTGGCCATTGAAATATCCGTTTCCAAAAAGGGAACGCTACCCGCGGAAAGGAGTGGAAAAACAAAAGAAAACCAACTCGTCGGACTAAAAGGTAAGAACTGTACTTCTGCCAGACTCAGTCCATTACTCCGCAGTAAAAGGGGCATCGCCTCCAAAAAGAAGAGTAGAAAAGTGAAGGATTGCAGCGCAAAGCTGATTACCGCAATGAGGTGACAACTCAAAAAACGAATGATTTGATCCCAACGCTTTTGTCGAAGCCATTGGCCCATTTTAAAAAGGAAAAGAAAAATCAATAGATAAAGGCACACAATAAAAAAAGCGGGATAACCACCAGTGAGCATCAGAAAAAAGACCAAAGACAAGCCCAGTGCATTGCGCCACTTGGCCTCCTTGCAAAGGCGCAAATAGTACATCAAGACGAAAGGCAACCAAGCGGCACTAATGATCCAAGACAAATGCTGCGCATTGCCAACGAAAAATCCACAACAAGCATAGCTAAAGCCCAGTAGCAATGCAGTATTGATAGAAGCACCAAGCACCTCTCCCAATTTTTTCATTCCCCAAAAGGCCAGTAGAATGTGCAAAAGGTATTCAGTATTGATGGTAATGCTTCCATAACCAAAACAATAGCCCAACAGCCAAGTAATCGGATACAAAGCACCGCTTTGCGGGTCAATGATTAATGGATAGCCTAGATTGGTATAAGGGTTCCACAAGGGGAGTAAGCCTTCCTGTAAATGGGCCCCTACCAAGTTGCGTATGGGTAAAAACCAATCCATCATATCGTATTTCATACAAAACAATTGACTACTCAGTGGCCAATAAACCAAAAGGATTGCCACTACGATAGCCCACGTTTTTTTGTCGAAACCAAATTTCATGTGAACAAGATAATCATTTGTAGTAAATAGCGAATATCAGACTTTGAGAAGAAATTATTGGGACAAAATTCACCAAAAAATTAAATACCTAAGAAAATTATGTATCTTTGACTTATGTATTCAAAAGAACTACTCAAAGGCACCTTAAAGACCATCATCCTGCGCATGCTAGCCGATCACGGTCGGATGTACGGATATGAGCTGTCTCAGAAGGTCAAACAATTGTCTGATGGTACTCTCTTGCTGACTGAAGGAGCGCTCTATCCCGCCTTACACAAATTGGAGGCAGAGGGCTTGGTCGTTACGGAAAAGGAAAATATTGGCAAGCGCGTCCGAAAATATTATGCCCTGACGCCCAAAGGCAAAACTGCTGGGCAAAAGAAAGTGCAAGAGTTAGAGATGTTTTTTCAAGTCCTTCGGCAAGTGCTCAATTTAAAACCCAATGCTTTTAAGGCTTGAGAACGGTAAAACGGAGAATGGGAATAGCCAAGCTCGTCAGTCCTTCTCCCCAAACGAAAATGTTAGATGGAATTAAACGAAGAACAAATCCAATTGGTGTCGGATTACTTAGCAG
>JBCCSR010000053.1:0-12489 GCA_039199865.1 Bacteroidota bacterium | reverse complement strand
CGAAAATTGCCAAGTCGTTCGCATCCGAGCATTTTTGACTGAGGCCTGAGATGAAGTCGATGTGTTGCTGATCTACTATTTTGGTCTTGGATCGATATCGAGCGATTCCTTCCCTGCTGTTTTGTTTTTGTTCCAAGTAAACGAAATAGAGCTGATCCCTAAATGGTGGAGAAAAAGGACAGGGATCAATCTCATTTTTCCCTGCTTTCTTCTGAAAGAAAATAGGCCCTTTCGCCTCGGCACAAGCCAGATCATAGCCGGAACCTCCAAAACTTTGTGCCAAGAGTTGGTAAGCGTCGACCTGGGCCCAAGAGGCAATGTTGGAGAGGAGGGTGGAACTGCTGCCCAAGCCCCATTGTCGGGGAAATTCCAAGTAGGTTTCGACTTTTAAGCTACGGCCGGAGGGAAACTCTAGGAAGTTTGGATTCAACGTTTTCGCCTGTTCTAAGATCTGCTGAAGTCTTTTGCCGACCTCCTGATTATTGCTGTCGATAAGATTCAAGTTGGACAAATCAAATCGGCCTTCAAACCAACAATGCCCATCAGCCGTCAAACTTTTCCAGTGGAGTCGGTGGGTTGTGTGTTCGTCTTTTTGAATGTTCAATTGCTGGCCTAACTTAGTGGGAAGGGCTAGGGCTAGGGCACCATCCAAGACAAAATATTCTCCGGTCAAGAGTAATTTACCTTGCGCTTTGAACGAATGAATATTGGAAGAAAAATGCGTACTTGGAAAAGGCATGGAGGCGATTTAATCCCGTGGATTTTTCAAGGATTTATGCAATAGCTCTGCCCCCGATCGTTTTTTCGCCTTACTCGACTTTCGATATTGCGCTAAAAACTTTTCCACGGCAGTAAAGGAGACGACTTTATCATCGAAATACTGGCCAGCCGTTTCAATTTCCTGCCGATCAGCCTTTAGGTGGTTGAGGATATTGAGCAAATGCATTTTCATATGCCCCTGTTGAATTCCGGTGGTCACCAAAGAACGCAAGGCGGCAAAATTTTGGGCCAGCCCCGTCGCCGCGATAATCATCATCAGATCTTTAGCCGAAGGATCACCCAAAAGCTCTAACGAGCGTCTGGCAATCGGATGCAACTTGGTGAGTCCCCCTACCGTACCGAGCGCAATGGGTAGGTCAATCCAGAATCGGAAAATACCATTGTCAATACTACAGTGGCTTAGACTTTTGTACTGTCCGTCTTTGGCCGCATAAGTGTGGCCACAGGCTTCTACTGCTCTAAAGTCATTGGCGGTAGCTAGAACAACGGCGTCGATACCGTTGAATATGCCTTTGTTGTGAGTGGTGGCCCGGTGAGGATCAATATGAGCAATTCTGACGGCTTTGTAAAATTTTTCTGCAAAGGTAGCCGCATCCATGTTTTTAGGAAAGTTACCCAACTGGTCAATGGGGCATTCTACCCAGCATCGGACCAGACATTCGGGAGTATAATTGGATAAGATGGCCATGATGATATCGACATCTTTCTCGGGGGCACTAAAGTGTTCTTGCCTTGCGATAAAGTTTTGTAAACTTCTACCAAATTCTTCCAATACAGAATTGATAAAATTGGCTCCCATTGAATCGCAGGTTTCGAAATGGACTTTTAGTTGATAATAATCCGCTTCGTAGGGGGTCATGTCGAGCAATTCGATATCGAGAACTCCTCCTCCACGTCTTTCCATATTTCGGGTAATGGGGGCTGCATCTCTGCGAAGCTGAGTGGTTAGATCGCCAAAGACTGCTTTGAGCTGATCGATGGATCCCTTCCAGGAGAAGTGTAATTGCCCTACCTTTCTGGTGGATCGTACCTCCGCGCGAAAGCCTCCTCGGGATAACCAATATTTAGCGGCACTGGAGGCGGCAGCTACGACTGAACTTTCCTCGGTAACCATTGGAATACAATACGTTTTTCCGTTGATCAGGAAATTGGGGGCCACCCCATAGGGCAAATAATAATTGCTAATGGTATTTTCACTGAAGCCATCTAAAATGCGTTGCTGCTCTTCGTTGGCATGCCAGTAACTCATGAGTTCACGCATCACACTTTCTGGATCTTTGAAAAAATTTTCAACGATCCAACGGAGTTTTTTCCGTTTCGACATTTTCGAAAATCCGGAAATGGATTTTTTCATCGTACTCGGTATTTAATATAGTAGCTCTTATACCAAATCTTGCATTCTACCAAAATCAGAGGAAAGTAGCCCGAAACAGGCATAGATTTTAGTCTAGCTCTTGAGCCTCAGAAAGGCTTTTGCTAGCTTTAACCCTTCTACCTGCGCTTCAACGTAGGGATGCAATTCTTCATAAGTCCCACGGGCATGTTTCAGAAATCCCGAAGCTTGTCCGTATACACAAGATATTGATAATTTATTAATTAAGTAAAAACCGTCCAAAAAGTTCTTGATTCCACCAGAGATGATGACCTCCTTGCAAAGCATCTGATCCCCCAGCTCATGGGCGATCTTATTGGTCATATCTACCATGTCTTCGGCACTATGTCCGACTAAAGATAAATGACTGTATACAGCTTGCTTGAGGGGGCTGTTTCTCAACAGCTCTAGCTTGGCAAAATTGGTCCCTCCGTTGGCAGCAAACTCAACGGCGGCAATCGGCAATTGGAAGAGGGCTTTTAAACTTTCGTAGCCCATTCCTTGCCCAACTTCTTTTACGATAATTGATAAATTTGGGGCTTGGTCTAAAAAGGTATATAGGGTTTCAATGGGAGAGCGCTGAAAATGATCTCCCTCTGGTTGTAGCCATTCTTGCAGGGGATTGATATGGATGATCAGACCATCTGCTTGTAATTTCTCGACCAGCTTCATGACGAGATCCAGTTTGTTTTCCTGAACCAATTGTTCGAGCTGTGCAATCCCTAGGTTGGCGTAAAGCGGAACCTCGTCTCCTAGTATTGGCCGAACATTGAAGTCATTAAAGTAGTCATCGCTGTAAAGCAAAGATCGGCAAGAGCCCAATCCAAGCCCCATTCCGAATTCTCCGCAAGCTCGGGCCAAATTATAGTTGATGGTACGCGCCATTTCGGTACCTCCAGTCATACTAGAGACCCAAAGTGGAGTATGCATGGTCTTGTTCAAAAAGGTAAAGGCAGGTGTACTGCCTTGTTCGGGATGCCCAGAGAGCAGCGGTTCGTAATAGAATCGCCGATCTAGCTTGCCCTCTTCAACCTGTGATTGGAAGGCCAATTCAATATGATCTCTCTTTCGAGAAACCGCCGTGGGGTCCATATCTTCTGACGAATTGCTCACTAAATGGAGTGGGTCTTCCGATTGATTCATTTGAAATTGTGCATAAGTTTGATGACAAAAATAGGTCATTTAACGGACAAAGTGCATCCAAACAGAAATGAAACAAGTCGAACAGGAAATGGTTTATCCCCAATATTTTCTTATAAGCGAACAATTTTTTGGACGACTTTGGCCTTTTCTGCACTCAATTCGATCCAATACAGTCCCGCAGGATATTGATTGAGCTCTAAAATGATACTTCCCGACCACTCCCTTTGGTCAAGCAATTGCCCCAGATGATCGTAAAGACGCAATTGGGTGGGGCCAGTTCCCTCCTCGCTGGTCACCTGTACTAAATCTCTGGTCGGATTGGGAAACACGGAAAACTGGATCGGTTCAAGTACGCTTGTCGAGGTAGTTGGAAGTTCACTGACCATGATGTTCTGAGTCGTATTGGTTACGATGGGAGGATTAAAATCAAAATAAATGCTAGCCGTATTTTCAATGGCTGTATTTTCGGCTAAACCCTCTTTGCCCTCTATAATGTAGCTAACATACCCCTGGCTACCCTCAAAATCAGCCGTACTGTCAGGCAAAAAGATATTGGAAAAATCAAAGGTCAAATATTGATCCTCCAAAAGTCTTGTTGATAGTTGATTGGGATGACTGGTACCCAAAATTTGAAAAGTACTGGCATTGAGGTTGGCATCCAAGGTATCTCGAATGACGACGTCACGGGCATAATCATTGCCTGTATTTTGGAAACGTACGGTGTAAACAAGGAATTCCTCAAAGAGGGTGTAATTGCCCTCCCGATTGGGATGGACCAGTTTGTCATTGGGATCATAGGAGCATCGAACTTCGGGTTGATAACGAAAGCCCGTCGCCTCTTGTACCCAAACTTGTTCTTCAAATTCGATGTAGGAAAAGAAATTGAGAGGTTCTCCCAAGGGAAAATCGGGTGGTCCAGGAATTTGAAAGCGGATCGCGCGGCTAAAAGTTTGACTGGGAAATAAATTGTCGAAATGCCAACCAAAAGAGAAGGGACCCGCAATGGTATCGGGAGTTTCTACAAATTCGATGGCCAGTACATCAGGATCTGCTTCTAGCCAAAGCGTACCACTTTCCGTTGTTGTGGCTACATTCTTGGTGGAAACTTCAAAGGTGACGAACTCATTGCATCGCGTAGGGGGCGATTGAATAAAGGTCAGCAATAAGGATTCCTCTTGGTTAGGAAAGAGACCAAAGATTACCGTATCACAAGTATTACTTTCGGTAATGTCAATAGACACCTCAGAGGGGGAAGTCGTCAAATCCCATTTCGGTCCGGTAATAACGGACAGATTGTAATTTCCCTCTTCCAAAAAAAGTGTTCCACCGTCGGGATCGTCACTGTAATGGGTAAAATCAAGAGGATCTACCTCAATAGCAGCATCGACATAAATGGGTTCCTCGGGATCAAAAATTTGATTCTGGTTGAGATCGTAGAAATTGAGGTAGTTGACCTTAGAAAAATTATCCGAACAAGCATTGAGCAACTCCTCTAGTTCATTACATCCCGGGGCATTACCCGATAAATTGACTTCACCAGGGTTTGAACCGGCAAAGTTGCAGATTGAAATGCTTTCGCAGACACTTAATTTGTCATTGCTACTAAGTATTACTTCCGTAAGATCATTAGGGTTGAGTTTTTCTAGAGCCAAGAGGTTAACCAGTTCGTCAAAATTAAAAATGGAGAGTTGGCCATTAATCGTTTCCAAATTTTCCAAACCGGCCAAACTGGGCAATGTAAAATTATAGGCAAATCCAAGGCTTCCACCAATAGATCGAAGGTTTTCTAAGCCATGAATACTGGCTAGACTCTCACAGTCGAAGATGATGAAATTTTCTCCAATACTGGTCAGACCGTTGAGGCCATCTAAACTTTCTAAACCAACTAAGCCCTCAAGTTCAAGGTTTCCTCCAATGGAGTCCAGGTTTTCCAGACCAGAAAAGTCTCTCAGGTTCTCACAGTCATACACATAGAAGTATCCTCCGATATCACTGAGGTTAGAAAAATTAGAGAAGTCAACTATTCCAGGGGCACTTTCTACCACCATGTTTTGCTCAACGGTTTGAAGTTGTCCAAAACCAGTGACCTGGGCAAAACTAGTGGAAGACGACATGATCTCTAAGTCTAGCCAAAGGTCTCCCTTGACGGTTTCGAGGTTTTGCCAACCAGAAATGTTTCCCAATTCTTTATTGCTATCGAATCTTAATCGACCATTGATGGTCTTCAAACCATTCATTCCGGAGATTGGGCCAATGGTAGAGGTACTAATATCAACTTTACCTCCAAGGTAGTTCAAGTTGTTCATCCCGCTCCAAGGGCCGATTGTTGAGAATATTACGTCTACGTTATTTCCAATATACTTGAGATTATCGAGGCCAGAGATCTGACCAAGGGTACCAATATCAATGTTTATATCTCCGGCAATGGTATCTAAACTTTCTAATCCGCTTAAATCGTCTAGTCCAGTACTGAGATAATAGACTAGACGATCGATATAGGTGACATTGTGTAAGCCATGTAGACTTTTGAGTGAATCCATTTGACTGATGCGTAGAGAACCATTTATCCGAGTGATTTGAGACAAGCCCTCAAGGTTCAATATTTCATTATTATTGAAAGTAAGGCCACCTTGAAGCTCTGTACAACCGGGATAGAGCGTAGCGAAATTATCAATTTCTTCTTGAGAAGAAGGGCTCCAAGTGCCGGGAGGACAAGGCTGACCAAAAATAGAGGATAAGGCGAGGCAATAGCAGCAGGACAAATAAGCAATTTTCCTTTTCATATCAATTGAACTATAAGATTGACAATAATAGATGACCAATTATATCTGTTGAGTTAACGAATAATCTTTTGACTAACACTTCCTTCCGCTGTTTGCAAATGAAGCCAATAAATACCAGCAGGAAGTCTTTTGATGGAGAATTGGCTTTGTGCTTCAAACTGTCCAGTCATGACCTCTTGGCCCACAGTATTCAGCAATCGAAAGCTCACCTCTCCTCCCCGTTCATAGCGAATATGTATCCAATCTGTCGTAGGATTGGGAAAAACAGTCAGGTATGCGGTCAATGGATTTTGGGTAGCCGTTGTTGGAAGTTCGCTGACCATAATGTTTTGTGTCGTGTTGGTTACGATGGGGGGATTGAAATCGAAATAAATACTGGCCGTATTTTCAATCGGAGTGTTTTCGGCCAAGCCTTCGTTTCCTTTGATTAAATAACTGACATAGCCCTGACTGCCTTCAAAATCGGCGGTACTATCGGGTAGGAAGATATTGGAAAAATCAAAAGTCAAATATTGATCGTCCAGGAGTCTAGTTGACAATTGATTGGGATGGCTGGTACCCAAAATTTGAAAGGTACTGGCATCGAGATTGGAGTCCAAGGTATCGCGAATCACCACATCCCGAGCATAATCATTTCCGGTATTTTGGAAACGTACGGTGTAAATAAGGAATTCCTCAAAGAGGGTATAGTTGCCTTCCCGATTGGGATTGACGAGTTTGTCATTGGGATCATAGGAACAACGCACCTCCGGTTGGTAGCGAAAGCCCGTGGCCTCTTGTACCCAACTTTGTCCATCAAACTCGATGTAGGAAAAGAAATTGAGCAGTTCTCCCAATGGAAAATCGGGCGGTCCTGGAATCTGGAAACTAATTTTCCTACTGATTGACTGACTGGGAAACAAATCGCTGAAAAACCAACCAAATTGATCTGATCCGACCGTGGTGTCTGGTGGGTCAATAAAATTGACGCCAAGAACATCGGGATCGGCCTCCAGCCAAAGGATGCCACCCTCAATGGTGGTGCCCATATTTTTGCTGCTGACTTCGAAGGTGATGAGCTCATTGCAGCGGGTTGGAGGCGACTGGATGGCAGTGAGCAATAAAGATTCCTCTTCGTTGGGAAACAGACCAAAGAATACGGAATCGCAGGTGTTTGGTTCGGTCAATTCGATGGGAATATCCGCAGGACTAGTGGTCAATGTCCACTGTGGGCCGACGAGCGTTGACAGGGTGTAATTGCCAGTCTCAAGTAAAATAGTCCCTCCGTTTTCGCCATTGCTGTAATCATAAAGCAATGGTGGATCGACTAGCAGTCCGGCATCCGTGTAAATGGGTTCGTCCGGGTCTAGTATCTGATTTTGATTGATATCGTAGAAAGTAAAGTAGCGAACTTTCGAAAATAAGCCAGAGCAGATGTCAATTACTTCCGTCGCATCCATACAATCAAAGTTGTTATTGATGATCATCGCGTCGTTGTTGGTGCTCAAGTAATTGCAGACACCAAAACTCGCACAATCAGAAAGGAGCGGATTGAAGGAAATCTCCAGCCCCGTAACTCCCGACGCAGAGAGTTTTTGTAAGGAAGCGATACTGACGATTGAATCATTACTACTGATGGACAAGTCACCGTTGATGCGCTCCAAATTTTCCAGACCTGCTAAGCTGACCAAGTCATAGTTAGTTCGAATGGTTAGCTCCCCATCTATGGACTTGAGACTGGACAAGCCTGAAATGTTTTTGAGGTTATAGCAATCTTGAATGTCGAGCTTTCCTCCAATGTGACTTACATTTTCTAAGCCATCCAAACTTTCAAAATGAATACAGTTGAAGAGTTCCAAGCGTCCGCCGATTTCTGTTAAGTTCTCCAATCCGGTGAAGCTGGAAATGTTTGGACAAGAAAACAAATAAATCGGTCCTCCAACGGTAGCTAGATTAGCAAAATTGGAAAAGTCATTCAAGCTGCGTACGTTATTGAAAATAAGGCCACCCCCAACGAAAGTCAGTTGGTTAAAAGTATTGACCTGATCAGTAAAAGGAACGAGAGAAGAGAAATCAAGATCTAAATTCCCCTGAATTGTCTGTAGGTTTTGCCACCCAGATATATCGGGAACTGCCGCACCGTCATATTCCAAATTGCCTCCAATGCTGATCAGGTTATTCATCCCAGAAATGCTATTGATATTACAGATATCGAATCTGATGAATCCCCCTACTTTGGTCAGTTTTTCCATACCAGAGACGTCGTCAATGGTGCTAAAGAAAAAACTAATACCGCCACCAATAGAATCTAAAGCCTCTAAACCACTCAAATCTACAAAGCCATTGGAGTAAGAAATGTGTAGAAAGTCACTGATATAAGTGATATTGTGTAAACCTTGTAAGTTTTCCAAGGAATTCATCCCATCAATCGAAACGGGACCATTGACACGGGTGAGCTGTGCCAAACCATTTAGATTGGTCAATTGAGGACTCGTACCCGAATGAATGTACAATCCATTGGCCAATTCAGTACAATCTGGATAGAGCGTAGCAAAATTGTCTACCTCTTCTTGGGAGGTCGGTGCATATCCATTGGGGAAGCAAGGTTGCGCCCAAGCAGTAGAAAGTGCAACGGTACAACAGAGTAAAAAGCAAACGATGGTTGTTTTCATATCAATTTAAATGAATTATTTTATGTGTAATGTTTCCTTCTGTCGTGTTTAAGTGGAGCCAATAAACCCCATCGGGAAGCGTTTGGATCGAAAAATGAGTTTGGCTTTGAAAAGTTCCTCGTACAATTGGTCGACCCATCATATCTTTCAGCTCGTAGTCAATCATCTCCGGTTTTTCGTATTGAATATGTACCCAATCCTTCGTCGGATTTGGAAAAACCTTCAGGTTTTCTGAAAGAACAGATTGAACTGAAGTCGTTGGCAGCTCACTCACCATGATGTTTTGAGTGGTATTGGTTACAATCGGTGGATTGAAATCAAAATAAATACTGGCCGTATTTTCAATTGGCGTGTTTTCTGCCAAGCCTTCTTCACCTTTGATCAAATAGCTAACGTAACCCTGACTCCCTTCAAAATCAGCAGTACTGTCAGGCAGGAAGATATTGGAGAAATCGAAGGTCAAATATTGGTCTTCCAAAAGTCGAGTTGACAATTGATTGGGATGGCTTGTACCCAAAATCTGAAAAGTACTGGCATCGAGATTGGGGTCCAGCGTATCCCGAATCACTACATCCCGAGCATAGTCATTTCCGGTATTTTGAAAACGAACGGTATAAACTAGGGATTCCTCAAAGAGCGTATAATTTCCGTCCCGGTTGGGATTGACGAGTTTGTCATTGGGGTCATAAGAGCAACGTACCTCTGGTTGATAGCGAAACCCCGTAGCATTCTGTATCCAACTTTGCTCCTCAAAATCGACATAGGCGAAAAAATTCAGTAAATCTCCTAAGGGAAAATCTGGAGGCCCAGGAATTTGTAAGCGAATGGACCGACTGATGGATTGGCTAGGATACAAGTTACTGAAATGCCAGCCATAGCTATATGGTGCTTCGACGGTATCGACCTGATCGATTAGATCAACAGCCAGAATTTCCGGGTCAATATCGATCCACAGAATTCCACTTTCGGTGGTTGTTCCGATATTTTTAGTACAGACTTCGAAGTCAATAAATTCGTTGCAGCGGGTGGGTGGAGACTGGATGGTCGTAGCGAGTTGAGCGGTTTCGACGATGGGAGACAAGCCAAAGTAAATAGAATCGCAAGAGTTGGGCGCAGTAATGCTAATGGGAAAATTATTGGTACTGGTAGTCAGACTCCAGGAATCATTATCGCCTAAGCTCAAAGTATAATCACCAGGTTCGAGATAAAGGGTTCCCCCGTTGCCGCTATTGTCAAAATGGAGCGTACTAAGGGGATCAATCGCAATGCTGGCATCCGAGTAAAAAGGTTCGTCGGGATCGAAGCTCTGATTTTGATTGAGATCATAATAGGTAAAATAGCGAATCTTGGAAAGATTATCGCCACAAAGTGCAATGACTTCATCCGTGCTGAGACAACCAGGCGCATTGGCCGCAATATCAATAGCCCCACTCATCCCCAAATAATTACAGACGAGCAGACTAGAGCAGAAACTAAGCGACTGATTGCCGAATAGCTGCAATAAATCTAAATTGGAAAAATCTGCATTATCTAGTCCGTTAATATTCACCAGTGCTTGATTGTCAAAGACAGTGAGTACACCTTCGATGGATGCGACTTGTTCTAAGCCTTTGAAACTCGTCAACTGAGGACATCCGCTGATATCTAGACGGTTGGTGATCATCTTTAAATGGTCCAAGCCTTCGAAGTCGATGAGTTCGGGACATCCCCAAATAGTGATGCCATTAATTTGACCAAGTTGATCTAAACCTTCAAAATTTTGCATTGTACTTTGAGAGAGGTCAATACCCCCTTCAATTGTAGCGACATTATTCAGCCCTTCGAAACTTTGAAAAACATCATCAGAAGAATGAAAATTACCGATATATTCGAGGCTTTGCAGTCCTTGGAAGTTGTCAAAAGAATTGGAGTGAAGGTCCAAGGTACCTTCGATAGTCTTTAGTGAATGGAGTCCTGAAAAATCGTTGAAATTGCTGTAGAAAATCCTAAAATCACCATGAATCGAATCTAGACTGGCCAGACCTTGAAAATTATTTAAAAAGCACATGCCGATGTCCAAGCTCCCAACAGATTTTAGATTTTCTAGTCCTGAAAAATCGTCGATAACTGAATCTATAAGCTGTAATTGGCCACCAATAGAGGTGAGCCCTTGAAGGCCATGAAAACTTTCAAAGTTGTTGTTGAAGCTCATAGAAACGACGAAATTTCCCCCAATTTTTGTTAGATTTTCCAAACCGGTAAGATCGGTTTTAAGGCCCCCAAGGCCCCCGTTAAGGTTGATAATATTTAGGTTTCCATTGATGGTAGTAATGCCTTGTATCCCCGCAAAACTACTGATGGGATCAGCGCTATTGGCCAAATCAATGCTTACGTTTCCTAGAATCTCTTCACAATCTGGATAATCATTGGCAAAGGCATCGATATCCGCTTGGGTGGAAAAAGTGATGCCATTGGGCAAACAAGATTGTCCAAAGGAAATAAATAGACTAAAAACTATTAAAAATAGTGTTAACCAGCTCTTCATATCATTAACTTTATACCCTTTTTTGATTGTTGTGTAACCCAATAGGAACGGAAAATTAGGATGGGTTTGGAGGCGATTTTTTGTAATGTTCAACAAAAGGGACCAGTCATCAATTGGAAATAAGCTGCAATTTAAGGGTCTTTACGCAAAAGCGAAAGCCCATTGATTCAATTAACCAATGGGACTTTCTATTTCTGGGCAGTACTCAACCTACTGGCTTGGCCAGTAAGTATTCGTTCACCACATATTTATTCGATCAATTGCAAAGGCTAGTCCTTGCAGAGAATGGAGAGGGAAATGGTGTAATTCATTTGATTGGGAACACTGGTATTGGTGATTCGAGTGCGGCTTTGTAAACGTAGTCCATCACCAAAATCATCTGGATCGCAGAATAAATTATTGCGATTGAACTGCTTGCCAATCACCGTTGTACCGACATTTCCTAGTGAATTGAGGGTACTGATGGAACCGTTGACTGCGCCAAAAAGTAGCGTTGCTCCATCTGGGCCAAATCTTTCTACGAATGCGGTTGCAATGATTTCTTGGCCGAGATCGAATACTTCACCATCGACTGCTAAAACTTGAGCACCGTTGTCGAATACGCCGAAAACCAATGAATTGAGTAGCAGGTCTTCTTCACAAATAGTTCCCCCAGTCGTTAGTCCATTGCTCGTAAGACTAAGGAATGTTTCTTGGAAGGTACAGCTGGCCAGCGTCCTTCCTGTTTCCCTACCTTTTGCTAAATCAGAAATGTTGATTCGCTTGTTGACCGCAGCAAAAAGTTGTTCTGATTTTTTTTCGTAGTCGGTTTCAACATAACCATAGTCGGCAATAAGTAGCGCATCAATTTCATCGCCATTCAATTTCAGGTTTCTATCCTTATCATACTGAGTAAATAGTTGATCAACGTCGATTCCGTTGTCTACTGTGAGGTCTTCTTTGCCACAAGAGGCAATAATTAGAGCGAATAAAGTGAGGGGAAGAAGAAATCTTAAAGTTTTCATGATAAATTTTTTAGTTTAAAAATGAATTATATTTAAAGTGTTATGCGCCTACTTTCCTAGGGCCGCAATGCAATCAATTGCGGCGATTTCAATGACGGATGACGGCGGTGGGGACTCCAACTGTTAGGTTAAGGGCCACACGCGCAATCTTATATTTACAATGGACGATTTGGTCCGAAGACCAACTTGGATTAACGTTTTGTGAAACTTGTACACTGAGACGATGTACAGG
>JBCCSR010000052.1:0-12611 GCA_039199865.1 Bacteroidota bacterium | reverse complement strand
CTTGTTGATTGATGGCCAATTCGTTTTCCTTCCATTCACAGTCAATGGCTAGGGTGGGCTGTCCCCACTTGTCTAAACTGTTGGTATCTAAACTGACTTTATTGTCATGGTGAGGCAGACACTCACCAAAGCCCGTAATAAAAAATTCCCAAGGCCCAGGTTCTCGAATCATTTTGTCTTTAAAGTCAGCCCCAAAGCCATTGGTATTCGCAGCAGCTCCCCAACCCGCTCGATAAGCGCCACCCTGAAAGCCGAAACCTCGGACAAAACGATCGGACTTATTTTTCTCATCGACGTTCCAGTAACGAGGAATGTAAATCCCGTTGGGGCGTCGCCCTTTGTAATATCGATCTTCAAAGCCTTCAAAAACGCCCATGGCTCCAACCTTAAAAGTATGATCCATGAGATTGTGTCCCAACTCACCACTGTCGTTCCCCAAGCCATTGGGAAAGCGGTTAGAGGTTGAGTTCAATAAAATTCTTGTTGTACTGAGGGTAGATGCATTGCAAAAAATAATTCTCGCATAATATTCCATCACCTCTCCACTCTCGGCATCGATTATCCGAACTCCCGTCGCTTTCTGTTTTTGTTCGTCGTAAATAATGGAGTGCGCAATCGACCAGGGGCGAATGGTCATATTGCCCGTCGAATTGGCCACGGGGAGGGTAACGGCAGCGCTGCTAAAAAAGGCATTGTAAGGACAGCCCATACCGCATTTGTTTCTAGACTGGCATTTGCCGCGTCCGTTGATGGGAGAGGTCAAGTGAGCGGCTCGCCCGATGGTCAAGTGTCTGCCCGAAAACTTCGATTCAATTCGTTGTCTCATCTCCTTCTCCACACAGTTCAATTCCATGGGCGGCAAAAAATGGCTATCCGGGAGATGGGCCAAGTTGAGTGCTTCTCCACTAATTCCCACAAATTTTTCCACGTAAGTGTACCAGGGTTCAATATCTTGATAACGGATGGGCCAATCGACTCCGTGACCATCTTTTGCATTGGCGGCAAAATCCAGATCACTCCAACGATAAGTCTGTTTTCCCCAAATCTGAGATCTTCCCCCCATCTGATGTGCTCGAATCCAAAGAAAGGGCTTGACTTCGGTGTAGGGATTGTCAACATCATCTGCGAGAATATCCTTGTTGGCTTCCCCAAGCATATTTCCTCGTACTGCCGTATAATGCTTTTTCCTTTCTTCGGGCGTCACGCCACCGCGCAATTCCCAATCCCAACTTTCTTTACCCATGTTGGGATAGTCTTTAATGTGTTGAACGAGTTTTCCTCGTTCTAATACCAATGTTTTTAATCCTGCTTCGCAGAGCTCTTTGGCAGCCCAGCCTCCACTCATACCGGAACCGATGACAATGGCATCGTAGGTCATTTTGTTTTTAGCTTCAATATTGTAATTGAAGTCATAAGTGTAATTCGACATGCTGATTCTTTATCATAGACTTTATTGCGAATGACAATCGTAGGTGAAAAATGGATCATTTTATTTCTCTACCAAAAGATTCGCAATAAGTCCAATATTTAATAATGCAAAGACATCTAAATCTAATCATTTTTTCACGAATTACACAGCCCCATCAACGAAGTTTTAGCTGGGCATTGGAGTCCAGTCGGTAAATGTTGCGAAAAGGTTTTGGGTTGAAAGGGTTCCAATCTTTGGAAGGATTAGGAAGGGCATTGGGAAGGGTGGGAACAACGCGGCTAGGCAAAAGTTTGTCCTCTGAAATAAAATGAAGAAAGCAGTATCATCTTCAAGACCATACTGCTTTCTTCGGTTTGGATCAAAGGGGGTGATCCAAACTATTTTACTAAAACGACTCGTTTGGCACCAATACGTAAACCACTGTTCACCGTCAATACATAAACACCACTTGCCAAATTGCTGATATCAATGTTTTGTTCCAATTGGCCTCCACTGGTGGCAAAACGCTGCCTCCTAATTTGCTTTCCTACCAAATCAAAAATACTTACCTGCACTTCGCCGTTGAGCTCTTGCGCCAGTTTCAACTGGAAATGTCCTCTTGTCGGGTTAGGATTAATTTCAAAGGACAACTGTTGGTCTAGTTCATCTGTACTGGTGGTCAAAATGGTGAAATCAATCATTGTCATACAATCATTCGCATCCAAAATAAAAGCAGTATAATCTCCATCTAACAAATCTGCAAATACATTGTCGGATTGGTACGTATTGCCATCGATGCTGTACATCAATAAACCCGTTCCTCCACTGGCCAGAATGGTGGCTTGGTTGCCATCCACTGCTACTTGGGCTTCTAACGCAGCGGGGTCATTAATGGTCAATGCAGGCAAAGTGAATTCATTTCCCATAGCATCCATAACAACAAAATTGTAAGTTCCCGCAGCAAGTCCGTTGAACGCATTGTTGGCTTGGAAACTCGTACCATCGATACTGTACTCATATGGAGCCATACCTCCGGTAGCATTAATACTCACCATGGCATCCATTGCTCCAACACAGCTCACCTCAAAATCAATGAAAGGTACTGCGGATAAGGCCTGATCAAAAATAACAATTTGGAAAGTATGCCCATTTGACCAAGTACCCGCCTGATTCAAAACATCAAAATCAAAAGCATCATTGGTCGTATCTGATCCATCGTGCGTGTATACTAGTTTGCCCTCATCAATGTCGGCCTGACTAAAGGTAGACCCGATCGTCGCTACTTCCCCGTCAATTGCCAAAGCACCATTTTGCGGTAAACTTAACAGCGTGTAAGTCATTTCATCTTCAGCAACTCCATTGGTGTTTGCGTTTAAAAAGGTATTGCCAATGGTTTCACTGTTGCCCTCTTGTACAGCTAAGATTTGATTGGTGAGTTGGATACCCGGTAAAGGAGTAGCTTCCGTACAGATTTCTAAACTCCAAGTGTTCACCATTCCACCATCGGAAAAAGAAACATCCGACATGGCCAAAGTCCAAGTCCCTTTAGCATTGGTATCATTCCAAGTAGCAAAGGGATCACTGGGTTGAAAGGATCCAGAGTTACAACTCAAGATCAAAGCCTCGGGGGGATTAATGGCAGAATCGTCAAAGAGCAAAGATAGATTAACCGTATTGCAATTTTCCGTTTGACTAAATAAGGTCAACTTATCACCAGCGGGGTTGATCAATTCCGCAATCAGGTCATCGACCTCCAAATGAGACAAGGACATTCTTAAATTCAAATCCAAAATATTTCGATCATCAGGGATTTCGATGGTGGATTGAAAAACACCAATGTTACTAGAGGGAATATCGAGAGGAATATCCGTACTCTCAATAATTTCACAACCTGGATTGACCGTTTGGAAAGAGAAGACCTCAGAGGCGACAGATTCTCCACAAAGGTTGGTAGAGTAAACACGCCAATAATAAACAGTAAAGTATTGCAAACCCGTTGGCTCATACTGATTGCTCAAGACGGTGGCTTCCTCTACGATCGTTCCATTGGCAAAGGAAGGATTGGTCGCAATTTCCAATCGTTGACTGATGGTAAATTCTGCGGCATCCCATACCAATGTCGGTTCTCGACTGATGTCAATAGCTAAGTTTGTTGGTAAACTCAATTGCGGTGCCTCTGGTACATCCGGTATGGCCAATAACTCTACCGTTTCAAAGGCTGTTGCCGTGGCTCCTTCAACATTGACGGTAACGGCCAATAGACCTTCCGAAAAAACCGATGGATTGTTGATGATAATGCTAATGTTTCCTGGTGGAGTGAACTGAGGCGAAGAACTAAAGGAAACATCTGCTGCCATTGGCAAACCTTCGACGCTTAGATTGACCAGCTCATCAAAACCCGCCAATGAGTTGATGCTAACATTCAATTCAACTTGCTCAATGTTGCCACAAAACTCCTGAGTAGGTGGATCAACGTAAATGGCAATTCCTGGTTCTGTTGGTGCTTCAATGATAAAGTCAGTATTAGAAATATCAAAGAAAATATTGTCTGCACACACGACCTTTACTCGACTATTTTCCCCAACAGCATCGGGCACTTCAATCAACAATTCCCCATTATTGGGAACATTTTCTGCCAACACAATCGGATAAGTGAGTCCTCCATCGGTAGACAGTAGGATGTCGACCTCCGTACAATTGATGGGAGCAATATCCGTGTTGGCAACGTCCCAGTTGACTGGAGCAAAATCACCCACTAACCAAGTAACTGCCGTATTGGGTTCGAGTACCAAAAAGGGACCCGCCTCGTCTCGGAAAGTAAGGGTCACATCTGTTTCATCTGTACAACCTGCCCCCATAAAGTTGTCCCGAACTGTACAGCGAAAACGCATATTCCGAGTGACTTCTGGCAATTCTTCCCAGACTGGATCAATGTTGTTATTCAAATCCTCCGTATTGGGGAAGGTTCGGGATGGAGATGGGCTTGGTGACATCGATCGGAAGGCCGGGCCAGATGTAGATGTCGGTTGAGGAGGCATTGGTGCAACTTGAGTATCCATTTGCTCCCAACAATAAGTCAAAGAATCGCCGTCAGGATCATTGGCAACAGCCGTTAGCGTAAATGGAGTGAGAACGGGCAAAACGTACGTTTGTTGGTTGTCAATTTCTGGTGGGTTGTTGCCCGTATCAATGACAGTTGGACAAGTACTGCTATTGCCGACCGTAATGTTGATGGCCATCTCGTTTAGGTTGATCGCATGGAAGTGATCATCGCTATTGGATTGAACATTGGGACTACAAATACCTGCATACCCCATAATGGTAGAGGCACTACCTGGCTCAGCAGCCGTGGAACCATTTCGATTGCAGGAGTTATTCTGGGTGTGATTTCCCCCAAATTGATGTCCCATCTCATGAGCAACATAATCAATATCATAAGGATCTCCAACGGGAGCACCTTGCCCGGACAGTCCTCTTGCTTTTTGGTTGTTGACACAAGGGGAGTTGAGCATGGCAACTCCACCACCGCCGGTCGTCAGCAAATGGCCGATGTCAAAATTGGCCAATCCAATGACATTTGCGCAGGTCGCTTGGTTGGGGCCTAAATCTCCGAAAGAGTTGGAGTAAGGATCAGTAGCAGGATTAAGGAAAACCAACTGATCGTTGTTTTCGACCAAAACCATGGTCACTCCCAAGTCTCTTTCATAAACTCCATTGACTCGGGCCATAGTGGTAGCCATGGCAGCCAACGCACCTTCAACCGTTCCGCCATGAAACTGACCGTATTCACCAACACAAGCCAATGCCAAGCGATAAACCCGCAACTGACAATCTCCTACCATCGGATTCAGATTATCCGAATGATTTGGATCGTGGTTTTCGTTTTCCTCCAAACCCGTTCCTCCCACTCCACAAACAAAGTCTCTGGACTTTTGATAGTCTTTCTTGTAATACGCGATATAATGCTCGGTATCATTTTTTGCGTAAGGATCGATAAATACGGTACTGGTCTGTCCCGTAAGTACCATGGCATGAAAACCATGAGGAGTTAAATCAAAGCGCAAATAGGCGGTAGGATCATATAAGCCTTTGCCCCAATAAGATCGAATGCTTGGATAACGTGCCGCCAAATTAGGATGCATTACCGGCGCTTCTTGTATGCTAAATTGCTGAAAGGCACCGTCGGGCATCGGAAGGGTTAAGACCACTTCTGTGTTTCGAGATGCTGGGCTAAACCGCATGGGAGCAGTGGACAAAACCTGTCGCATTTGTCCCTCATCCATCTTAAATGTTTGGTGTTTTTGGGGAATGATTTGTCGCTCCTGGTTTTCTTCTAACGAAATGGCAGTGGCTTCAATGGGGGTCCAGAGTGGATCCGCATTAATAAAAGGTTGGGCCATCAGAGGGAACATCGCCAATGATTGGCAAAGTATCAAACCAAAAATGAGGCAAGTAGAGGTCTTCAATCGCATGCAGACGAGTTTTTTGTGAAGTTGTCTTAAAGTGTTGTTCAGCACCGCAAGCAAAGGCTTGATGGTCAGGAAAAAGCTCATTTTTTATTTCGTACTTGGAATCTACGAGAGCAAAAATAGCTGAAAGAGCTGGCCATCAATGTTCTAATGGTAGCTAGGAAGCCCTGTTTTTAAACAACTTCTATGAATTTATTGGTTTTAAAGAAGTCAAAAATAGGAAGATTTACCCTGTTCTACTGCGCTTAGACTTGCCTTTATCGGACTTTGTCAGGTCTGATACATATTGATTATCGTCCGTATCCCCTTTGCTTTTCCCCCCTAATTTTTATTCACTTACCTTCAAACACCAATTGTCAACGGTTACTGTACTGTTGTTTTTATTTTTAAACACCCCAACTTCCACGGCAGTCGTACCCAGGGGAGCTATTGCTTCAATGGTGATCTTTTCGTAATTGGATTTCTGGATGTACTTGATGTGGCTTTGTGGCCCTTGACTGCCTATAAACTTCAATGAAATATAGTCGGCATTCCCTATCCAGCCTTCTTTTTTGGCAAAGACCGATAGCGTGTAGGTTTTTCCTTCCATCGCCGCCCATGCCTGATGAAGACTTCCCTTGAGTTTTCCCCCGATCGCTGCGGCCAACTGTCCACTGTAAGCATCATCACTCATAAAGGTATATCCACTTGCCGACCAAGCCTCATGGATGTCTGGATGATCTTCAAGGTCTGGATTGAGTAAAATGGAATTGTTACACGCAGAACAGGTTGAGGGTGGCAGCAGCCTCAATGATTTTGAACAAATGATGTTTTGCTTGTCGCTTACTTCCAATAGCTGTATTCCCTCCGCAATGGGATAAGGCCCGAAGGTGTAGGTTTCCCCATATTGTCCCAGAAAACCAAGGCTGTCGTTGACGGACCAAGGAGCAAGGGAAAGGGGATGATCCACCTGTAGTGAAAAAGTCCACAAATCATCATTGGGGTCATTTGATGTTCCATTGTCAAGACAATTGAGGTTACTTATTTGGGTAGCAAGGGCGCAATGGCTAATATCGGTGCAATTGACGTCAATCAAATAGAGTTCTTCATTGACCTGTTCCAGCAAGAGTGCCGAGTCCTCACCCGTTTTTAGAGCATAAACAAAAGGAAAAAAGGGGACTTGAAAATCATTGTCATTCATCAGATTGACCTCCATCTCCGTCACGGGGCTTGCAGTAGACGCCTGAACCACACCTGCTTCCAGTTCATTTTCTCCATTTCCCGTAAAGTAGCGTTGTAAAAATGAGCCGAAAAAATCTACGACACCATCGCCAAATTTTAAGCTATTGTCCAAGGACAAATTGTCTAAATCAACCCACAACATTGCGGCTCCATTATAACTCCCTTGAACCGACCATAAATTTTCCTGAACAGTGATTAAGCTCGTTCCACAAGGCCCTTGAATAAGTGACTTCAATTCAAAAGTATGGATATTGTCCAGGTGTTCAATGTCTTCAAGTTCCTTGGAAAAATGCCAGATGCTTAATGCTGGATGGGACAATACGGACCAAGCTGGAACGATACCAGAGACAATTGTCAACCCTCCATCCGCTCTTGGTAGCAACTGATAGATGGTGTCTTTAGCAATGGACAAGTCTGGATCAGCGGGAGCCCTTTCCATAGCCAAGACGATCTTTTCTACATTCAAATCAGCATCCGTTTTGATGAGGTAAATCGAATCGTGTTGAAAAACGGGCCAGGGGGCAGCATGTTTGCTCAAGCCAGCTAAGACGATGGTTCCATCACTTAATTCCGTTGCCACATCTATCTTGGGATGGGTGGTAAAAATACCTTGTGGAATGGTCTTTTGCCAAACGATACTCCCCGTTTCGCTTTGTTTGATCAACTGATCTCCCATGACAATGACCTGGTCAGGAACCATTAAGTCATAGGGAACAACGGTATTGACTTGACCTGACGGATCAATGTTAATTAAACTCGGCGTATCCCCATGCGTATAAATATTGTAGCTATCATCCGATAAATTTTCTACGCAAAGTAGCGGTCCAGAAGCCAATAAGGTTTTACATTCATCGGGAACCGTCGGATCGAGAACCAAAATAGGGAAGGAAGCAATATTGTTGTTCTCATTCGATTCTTCAATGCTCTTCTCAAAATCTACATAAGCAATCAGATAATAAGATCCATATTGAGCCAACCAAGGCAAGCGAGCAGATTGAGAGATGACCTTCTGCTGTCCTGCTTCCAGGCCAGCAATGGTCTTTTTCCCCAGATACTGATCCGACGAGGAATAAACTTGGTCCGTAGACAAATAAATTTGGACTTCGTGGGAAGATACTGCTGCCGTGCCAATATTGCTGATCGTCAGCTGATAATCTATTTTTCCAGCACTGAAACTAGAAGGATTGGCTTTGAGAATAGTGATGGTAAGGTCACCGTTGGTAGGTGTAGCAGCTAAGATGCGGCTAGATAATCCGAATAAACTGAGGAAAACGAAAACATAGAACAACCGTTTGCTCGGATCGCATTGATTCTTTTTCATCCTTGACAAAAAATTGATTAGGCCGCTTTAGGACAGAAGCGTCCATCTCGTGTATACAAAAACAGAACTAATAAGTAGGAAACTACAGCGGGGCCAATACCGTAGATTGAGAGATAAAACCAATAACAAGTTAAGAAAAAAAGAAGACTTGTCAAAACCTTTCTCCTCCGATGAAGCACAACAACTCACCAAGGGGTTTAGATGATCTTAAGCGGCTTTGGCTTTGTGTCTTCGCCATAGTACCAAACAGCCAATCACCCCAATGATCATCATACAAATGGAGATAATTTCTGCCTGGGTAAGCTGGAGTCCTCCTACATCATATTTGATATTAACCCTAATTTTTTCTATAAAAAAGCGTTCTACCCCATTTAAAATGACGTAAATAAAAAACAACATTCCAGGAATCAAGATCCTTTTACGCAGTGCCCAAAGGACTCCTCCCAAAATAAAGGCCATGGTCGTCTCGTAGACCGGAGTTGGGTAAACCGGAGGGTCAAGACGAGTACAATACTGCATTCCATTACAGTTTTCCATGGGTACCCCTTCCCGAATGACATTATGGGGATAATCGTACGCCCATAACCAGTCCGGAAGAAAAGCCATCCACTCGGGTTTGGGCATTTCATTGGGAATTCCCCAGTCGCCATCACCAGAAAAGTGGCAACCCATCCGCCCGATACCATAGGCGATCATCAGAGCCGGAGCGACGGCATCCATCACGTGGATGGGCGTAATTCCCTTGCGTTTCACATAAAAGTAGACGCAGAAAAAGGCGACAATCAGGCCTCCATAAATGGCCAATCCACTGCCAGAGAAAAAGGAACTGACCAAATGAGAAAAAGAAATTTCCCCATCAAATACTCGACCAAGATCCTCCGCCAGAGCAAACAATTTGGCGCCAACGATTCCGGAGATTGCTGCCAAGATGGTGATGTCTCCAATTCTTTCGTAGGGATGAATCAAGATGTCCTTTTCGACGGGCTTGGGAAGCTTTTCCCGGTCTTTTTCGTAATATTTTAATGCTGCAAAAAGTATCGCTCCAATGATGCCTCCGAACCAATTTCCTCTAACGGAAAGGATAACATCTGCCGGATCAAGTTGAAAATCACTAAAATGCTGTACAATGTAAACGAACTTAAAGCCAATAAAAAACCCAAGCAAAGCATTGCTCACCAACTCCCAAAGCGTAGCGGCTTGCCCTACGATGGTTTTTTCTTTTGTTGGTTGTAGCAGTCCTGCATCCTCCTTGCGCTTCAATTCAAGCCCCAACATATATGCTGCGACCAAAAAGGAAATGACCAAAAGCAAACCAAAGGTTTTGATGATCGAAGTCCAATTGTCTGGACTAGTGCCAATTAAATCGTGAAGCAAGTAGGATAAATCTGGATACATTAGTTTTCTATTTTATAGTTGTCAACAAAAATAGACAGCCGATCTGGGAAACAAGGAGTATTTGGTCTTTATTTTCAGAAAATTAGACAAATACTTTTCATTCCAACGAGATGGAAGGCTTAAAATTCTATCCCTGATCCATAAATGTAAATATTTGCGTAAGGCCCAAGGTGGCAATGCAAAAAGTATTTTCACCCTTGTAAAATCTCCAGCAAACGAACCTTGTAGGATTTCCCAATGGGGACCACTGCATTTTCTACCACAACCTGATTGCCTTCGATGCGAAGAATATGCTGTAAGGCGACCAAAAAAGAGCGGTGGACTTGTACAAAATCATTGACCGGTAATAGTTGAATGATCGTGGATAGTTTTTCGCGAATGGTAATGGTTTCGTCTCTCAAAACAAGTTTAACATAATTGCCTGAGGCCTCGACGTAGATCAAATTATCCAGTGTAATCTGAAAATGTTTTTTATTGGCACTGATGAAAATACGTTGGACTGTTTGCTCCTCAAAAGAAGGAGCAAAAGACTGACTGGGAGGTAAAACCGAAGGTGTTTTATTTATTTTGTTGACTGCTTTTAAAAATCGTTCAAAAGAAAAAGGCTTTAGTAAGTAATCTACTACATTTAGCTCATAGCCTTCTAGCGCATACTCTTTGTATGCTGTTGTAACAATCACCTTAGGAGGATGAGATAAGGTTTTTAGGAAATCAAAACCTTTGAGTTTGGGCATGTTTAAGTCTAGAAAAATGAGATCTACCGGTGCTTCGTTCAAATACTCAATGGCTTCAATGGCATCAAAGCAACTTTTCATCAATTGCATGCTTGGCATCATATCACCGTACTTCTTGATGATATCGTGTGCAATGGATTCGTCATCGACGATGATGTATTTGATTTTCATAAATACAGACTTAGTTTTACTTTAAACAGGTGAGCCTTAGATTGAGTCGTCAGTTGGTGTCTGTCAGGGTACACGAGTTGTAATCTTCGCCTCAAGTTTTTCAGACCGATTCCCTTATTTTTTGTTGTTTCATCTGGATCGAAATTATTTTCAATTTCAAAGTCAATATGGTCTCGACTCGCTCGTAAGTGGAGATGAACAAATGGGTTTTTTCGCAAATTTTCAACTCCATGTTTAAAGGCATTCTCTAACAAAATGATAAACAACAGAGGCATTACTTTTACGCTACTGTCGCTTACGTCAAGATCAAACTTTACGACGATGGTTTTGTGATAACGCATTTGATGGATCTCGATATAGCGCTGTAAAAATTCAATTTCCTCCCCGAGCGCCACCCAATCGTTTTGTCCTTCATAAATACTGTAACGCATCATCTCAGATAATTTTAAAATGAGTTGTTGCGCCTGCTCCACATCTTTTTCAACTAAACCGTAAAGGTTATTCAAAGTATTGAAGAAAAAATGGGGATTGACCTGACTTTTCAAATGCAATAACTCTGCTTGTTTTTTTTCCTTTTTTAGGCCTAAGATTAGTTTTGTTTCTCGAAACAACCAACGGACAGTAACAAGGGTCATAAGGATAAAAAATAGCAGAGAGAAAACGATGAAAGAATCCTGATCGCCAAATACATCGTTGAAGATCAAAATCAAGAGGGTCATTCCAAAAAAGAATAAAGGAACTGCCCAATTGTAGACTCGTCTAACCCATGAATTGCGAATAAAAGCCATACTCTAAAGTTAACCATTTTTTTATCACGGCAATCGGTTTTGTGACCAATCCACACCTGGAAGGGATGAACAATAGTGGAAGTGGGCTGGAGCACCATTGATCACAATCGGTAGTATCTAAACCACGAGTAGGTACATTCATCCCTATTGTTTGTTCCATCGTTTGATTCCCTCTAGCTTTCGAAAAAAACGGCTCACCCATGGAAGCATTAATCATCCATCAATTATCGAAGACCTACAATAATGGCCTCAAAGCCTTACAAGATATTTCTCTGGAAATCCCTAAGGGTTTGTTTGGTCTCCTAGGACCAAATGGCGCAGGGAAGTCAAGTCTTATGCGAACCATTGCCACCTTACAAGATGCGGACGAAGGGACCATTCATTTAGGAGAAATAAATGTACTCCAACAAAAAATGGAACTGCGAAAAGTGTTGGGCTACCTTCCTCAAGACTTTGGCTTGTATCCCAAGATCTCTGCCGAGTGTTTACTTGATCATCTCGCCATGCTCAAGGGAGTCGTTCACTATAAAACCCGAAAAAAGTTAGTACGCAAATTGCTCCATCAAGTCCATTTATTTAAGGAAAGAAAAGAAAAATTGGGCACATTTTCCGGAGGGATGAAACGACGTTTTGGAATTGCCCAGGCCTTGATCAATACGCCCAAATTACTTATTGTAGACGAGCCCACCGCTGGACTTGATCCCTCCGAACGGTACCACTTCTTTGATTTGCTGAATGAATTCAGTGAGCAAACTATTGTCATCCTGTCTACGCATATTGTTGATGATGTTAAAGCACTTTGCACCAAGATGGCCATTATTGAAAAAGGGGAAATCATTCTTCAAGGACAGCCACTTCACTTCATTGAAAAGTTAAGCGGTCAATTATTTCAAAAACATATTCCAAAAGACCAACTGCAAGATTATCAAAATAAATACCAGGTAATCAGCCATAGATTGTTACTGGGCAAAATGGTCATTCACGTGAAAAGCGACCAAGCCTTGGGCTGCGGTTTTCAAAGAGTTAAGGCCAGTCTAGAAGACGTATATATGGACCAAATCAAAAGCCTGTAAAAATAACTATAATATGTTTAACATATTGTAG
>JBCCSR010000051.1:0-12703 GCA_039199865.1 Bacteroidota bacterium | reverse complement strand
GACAACCACAGTTTTTGCCCAAAAGTCAGCTGAAGAAAAAGCAGATCGAGCAACGGCCAAAATGGCGAAAAACTTAGATTTGAGCGACCAGCAAATGACACAAATCAAAGCCATTTATCTAGAAAAGTACGAGCAAAAGGCCGTACTAAAAGCCGAAACCAAAGCCAATAAAGCAGCGAATAAAGCGGAACGTAAAGAAATGAAAGAAAACTTTCAGGCGCGGATCAATGCGGTATTGACGGATGAGCAGCTCAACAAACAAACAGCCTTAAAAGCGGAAAGAAAAGCCTTGAAGGCAGAACGTAAGGCACTTAAATCTCAAGAAAAAGCGGAAAGAAAAGCAGCTAAGAAAGCGGAAAAAGGGAAGTACAAGAAAAGAGCGAAACTGAACGTCATGAAGCCCGATCAGGTCGAGTCAAGAGCCCAAAAAGCCAGCGACAAAATGACCAAAAGATTGAATCTGACTCCGGAACAACAGACGCAAGTACTGGCCATTTATCAGGATTATTATGGTAAAAATGCCGCCATCAATATGAAAACCGACGCTGTGGATCGAGCTACCTTGAATGCAGAAAGAAAAGAAGTTCAACAAGCCTTCAACACTGCGATCAATCAAGTCCTTACTGACGAACAAAAAGCGCAGCGCAAACAAAAGAGACAGCATAGAACCACGGACAAATAATAGCACAAGTGTCCAATTGGGATTTACCAGCGCCATTTTCCTCCGGAAAGTGGCGTTTGTGTTTTATTCTAACGTTAAAATAAAGGGCATTTCAACCAATTCGACAAAACTATACTAAATTTATCTTCCGAACCCCTTAAGCTCATTTGGAATGATAGCGCTTCTCAAACCCGGTTGGATTTTTCTTCTTTTCATCAATTTGATTTCCTGCTCCAGTACAGGACAAACAGAACTAAACGACACCACCAATTCGAGTACTTCCAGCCATTTGCCTACCAAACAACAACTCCGACAAGTGTTTCGCAATCAAGGCGCCATTACCATTGTATATGGCAATCAAGATTCCCAATTGGCAAAAGCCTATCGCCAGCAGTTGGCAAAGGAACCCGATCGATCCCGTTGGATCAACCTGGAATTCAAAAGCGAGCAAGAGTTGACCGAGCAAGAGTTGCGGGATAAAATCATTTACTTGGTGGGCACTCCTCGCTCAAACGGTATCTTGGCCCAAATGCTCGATCAATTGCCTTATCGATGTGCCGAAGGAAAATTTCATTTTGCCGGACGGGAATTCTCCAAAACGGGAGATGTCCTCAAAATGGCTTTTTTTCCCAATCCTTACAATCCTCGTGTCCCCATTAATGTACTGACGGGTGTTGACGATCAAAGCATTATCGACCATCTGAAAAATCGTAGAACTGAAGATGGACAATCTGCCATCGACATTCGCTGGAATTATCAAGTGTACCGCCAACAAAAGCGAATCATTCTCGGTAATTTTTCCGAGGACAATTGGAAGGTTGATTCGGAAGCCTTTTTTGACTTTAGTCGGCAAGATACTTTGGCAACGAGTCCACACTTTCATTTCATTGCCCATCAGCAAATCCCCCCCAATATTAACCTTGATCAATTGGTGGCCAACTGTGAGCAGACTTACGAAAAAATAGAGCAATTCTGTGAGAAAAAGAGCCAACTCCCTCGCATTGCCTATCACATTTATCTGACTGCGGAAGACAAAGGTTTAATGGTCAACAACACCAATCAAGCACATTACAGCTTTGCTCGCAATGAGGTACACACGGTCATCAACGCACAATTTGATGAAAACTTTATCCAAAAGGAAAACCACTTATTGATCCAACATTTGCTAGGAGTCCCCCAATCTTTAGCACTTTTCGAGGGGCTTGGCGTTTGTTTTACCACTCAATGGCAAAGAAAAGGTTACCGCTACTGGGCAGCTCGCCTCCATGCATCAGGCAATGGTATGTCATTAAACGATTTACTCGATAATGAAAACTTGGAAAAAGAATCTTGGCTGATTCGAGGCTGTATGTCAGGCGTTCTCGTCGATTTTCTCACCGAAGAATGGGGCTCCAAGCAATTTTTAAAATCCTATTTTCAGTGGACAGCAGGATCAAAACAGCTAAAACAACTGGAGAAAAAATGGAGTGCCTACTTGGATCAGCTTGTAGCCGCTACCAATGTCTCTCCAATCCAAAAGGCGAAGCAGATTCGTCTTCCTTACCTAAAGGGGTTCAATTTTGCCCACGAGGGCTATTCCATTTACAATGGCTACCTTTCCCGGAAGGCGACGCGTGCTTTGGAAAGACTCTCTCGGATAGGGACCAATGCCGTTTCCATTATTCCCTATTCTTACATGCGCAATCCCAATCGTCCGACCCACATTCCTTTTATTCGAGGAGCCGGGTCAGAAAATGATGAGAGTGTCATTCACTCCGCATTTGAAGCCAAAAGACTAGGTATGACCACACTGCTCAAACCTCAAATTTGGCTGAGTGGCAGTTGGCCAGGAGACGTTTCCATGAACAGCGAGGCAGAGTGGCAGCAGTTTTTCGATCATTATTACCGTTGGATTCGTCACTTTGCACTCTTGGCCGAAATCCATCAAATCGATATCTTTTGCCTGGGCGTAGAATTTGCCAAAGCCACCCTAAACCACGAAAAAGAGTGGCGACAAATCATTCGTAAAATTCGTGGATTGTACTCTGGTCAGATGACTTATTGTGCCAATTGGGGCGAAGAGTTTGAACAGCTCCAATTTTGGGATGAACTCGATTTTATTGGGCTCAGCTGTTATTATCCGCTAAGCTATGAGCAAAACCCCAGTCAAAAGGACTTGGAAAAAAATTTCAACAAGATCCTGTCGAAGATTGAATCGATTCAACAAAAGTTTAAAAAGCCGATCCTCTTTACGGAAATTGGCTTTCGGAGTATTGAAGCACCCTGGCAAGAGCCCCACGCAGAGGCCAATGGGCGCCAAAGCAATCCAAAAGATCAAGAGAAATGTTATCAAGCTGTTTTTGCGGCCCTGCAAGATCGAGACTGGTGCCGTGGCTTGTTTTGGTGGAAATGGCCATCGCATATGGATTATGTCAATCCACATGGGTTTACGCCTTTGGAAAAACCCGCAGAAAAAGTAGTCGAGGAATGGTTTGGGAAAATGGGGAATTGACCAACCTATCCATCCCTTTGTTGTTTGAATAAAAAAGTGGCTTATGAACTTTAGTAAAAAAAGTGTGCTCATTACAGGGGGATCGCGGGGCATTGGTCAAGCAACGGCTCGGGCTTTCGCCCAAAATGGGGCCAATGTGTGCATCAGTTATCACCGAAACATGGAAGCTGCTCAAGCTACCGTTGAATCCCTGGAGGGGGGGCCTCACCTGGCCGTACAAGCAGATGTGCAGGATCCAGATGCCGTTCGACGTTTGATCAATGCGGCCATCAAAGAATTTGGTCGCTTGGATGTTGTGGTCAATAATGCTGGCATCTTCAATCCCCATCCCGTCGATCGAATCAACTATCAAGATTGGCAACGTTCTTGGCAGGACACCTTGGCGGTCAATCTAATCGGCCCGGCCAATGTTTGTTACTGTGCCGCACAATACATGATTCTACAAGGTTCCGGCCGCATCGTCAATGTATCCTCGCGGGGTGCATTTCGGGGAGAGCCCGATCAGCCGGCTTATGGTGCCAGCAAGGCGGGTCTAAATGCTATGTCTCAGTCTTTGGCTCAGTCTTTAGCCCCTCATCATATTTTTGTAGGGGTGGTCGCTCCCGGTTTCGTCGAAACAGATATGGCGAAAGACATTTTGGCTAGTCCGGCAGGAGAAGGAATTCGTCAGCAAAGTCCACTGGGAAGAGTCGCCAAGCCCGAAGAAGTGGCCAAGGCTATTTTGTTTTTGGCGAGTGAAGGGACCGAATTTATGACGGGGGCCATTCTCGATGTCAATGGTGCCTCCTATCTCCGTTCTTAATCTGAGCTTACCTAGGATAGGCTACGCCAATCACCGCTCCGTCACTTTCAATGGGAATACTTACTCCTGTGGTATCGTAAAGTAAGGCTTTAAAGCGAAGGCCAAGTTGTTTGGTCGCTTCCCCATTTTCATTATCGTCAAAATCGTCAGACCTGGTAATTTCAAAAAAGCTATCAACCGCTTGTGCGCCCAAAATGGAGGAATAGAGATTTCCAGTAGAATCGGTGTATTCAATCCTTACCTCGGATAGGCGCAATAGGTCGCCCCCCGTAATCTCGGTAAATTCTTGAATTTGATAGTCAAAAGCAGCAGAGCAATAGGATTTGCTAAAAGGAAAATCATTAACAAACTCTAGGCAGTTAAAACTTGCACATCCGCTGGCATCCGTAATGGTCACGCAATGTTGCCCAACGGAATCGGCAATGTACATGGAACTGTCAATTCCATTCTGCCACATGTAATCAAAAGGAGGAGTACCACTTACATTAGCCAACAAACCCAAACTGGTAGATCCAGGGCTAGCAGTAACTTCGAAACTTATACCACAATTAATTATGGCGTTGGTTGAAACTTGCCTGATGACTGAGCTGGTACAAAATTCAAGAGTATCCATGGTTACTTCCAAGCCAACACTGAAGCCCAATTGCACCAAAGTATCTGCAGGTGGAGTTTCTCCCTCAAAAGTATTTCCCGGAAAAGACCATAAATACCTGGCCGAAGGATCACTGGTAGCCGATTGATTATCGTATTGTACTACAAAACGGGTCAAGGTATCTGCTTCCGTTCCATTGTCATCGTATTCATAAAATCCGGGGACCAAGGCATCCGTGGCAATCGCTGCGTTGGGCGTTCCCGTTTGGTTATTGCGAATCAGAATCCGCAATTGCTCATTGCAGTTGTCCTCACAATCGGGTTGAAGCTTGGCCAATCGACCGATGTAGGAAAAGACATTCTGATCATCTTCCTCAAACTCCGTAAACATAAAGAAATCGTCATCGCCAGCGTTGAGGAGAGTAGTGGCACCATCGATCGTTCCGTTGAAGGAAAAAACAGGAGTGCCCGTCATCGGCTCTGGCAATTCGCCATCCCCACAAGCAAAGCATTGTAGCACAATAAGTAGAACCAGTATTTGATTGAATCGATTCATCTTTATCGTTTTTCCTACCATTTGAGAAAATAATAACGCATTCCCAAACGAAAATGATTCGCCCTAGCCTCGATGTTATCACTGCCAGGAACCCAACGGGCCTGGAGTCCGATTTGCCAACGAGGGGTCAACTGATAGTGATAGGCCAATTGTAGGGCCAAATAAAATTGCTTGAACTCCGTTCCACTCAATTCTACGGGGTCTAATACGGAGCGGGCATAAGCGTTTGAAAGCTCGGTTCGCTCCCAAGGCAATAGAAAACGATCTTCCAAGACATCTGCCTGCACTCCCAACAGGTAGTTGAATTGAGGGCCACCTTCTAAAAGGTGTCGTCGATGACCAAATTGTAGGGTCAGTGGCCATTCAAAAGTATAGATCCGATTTCCTTCAAATTGGAGAATCCGCTCTGATCGTCCAAAGCTATAGTCCACTTGGACGACGCTATCGAGATTGGTATTGAAGTCGCTACTTCGACTCGTGAACAACATTGCCGTTTGGAGCGCCCACTTGGCATTGAGTTTATAACGAAGACTCAAGCCCAATCGATATCCCAAATCCACTTGTCCATTGTTCGTTTGAGGCAACATATCCATCCCGGTCGCAAGGCCCAAACTCCAGTGCTTGATCAATGACTTAAGGGCTGGTTGATCGGCTCCTTCTGATAAGGGTGCCAATTCCCTATCTTCATCTAAGCTCAACAAACGATCTTCATTGTCTAGCAAGGAAGGGACCAGGGGCAAATCAATAGGGACTAAAAGCCGCTTGGCAATTGGGCGAGTGGATGGCGTTTTGTCTGGTGCAATTGCGATCGCCCCCTCCCCTTTCTTGCTAGAATCAATAGCCTTATTGTTTTGACTGTTTGGGTTGATTGTTTCGCTTTTGGCGGCCTCCTCTTCCATCACTGGCGGAATTGAAGCACCTGTTGTAGACGGCTGCTTTTCACTCCTCCGTTTTGTTGTTATTGCAATTTCCTCGGCTTGCACTTGTGCATTTTTGCTAGGCTCATTTCCGTTAGGGGCAGCATCGGTCTTATCCGATTCGGGCAAAACAGCATCCCCAGCATCCTCTTGAGACGGAGCATGCGGGGCAGCTGCGGAAGAACTGTACTTAATGCTTTCTTGTTTTGAAATATTTGTTTCTTGTTTGTTTTTGGTGGTTGAACTCGTTTGGGTTTTGGACTTGTTTGGATGGGTATTATTTTCTGAAGACTCATTTTCGGAGGAATCATCGGGACGGTAAGTATTTTGCTTCTCTTGCTTTTCGGGAGAAGATGGACTAGGCTCAACAGCCACAGTTTGATCGAGGGTCTTTTCAGACAACTGCTCCTTACCGGGATTTGGAGAAAAGAAAAACCATGTTCCCAGTACTCCTAGCATCACTAGGGCCAAGAGCACCCAGAATCGGAAGAAGCCAAAGCGTCGACGACGGCGATCTTCCTCGATCATTTGTTCGGCATTTTTCCAGTACTCCTCTTTCATTTCGAAAGATCGCTGCTCGAACTTATCCTTAAAAAAATCGTCTATCTTTTGAGGTTTCATGTCAAACGACTTTAGTGTTGTTGATGATTTCCTGCATCATTTCTTGTAATTTTTTTCTAGCAGAAGACAAATGCCATTTTGAGGTCCCGACACTCATGGCCAACATTTCTGCAATTTCTTTATGGCTATATCCATCGATGGCAAACAAGTTGAATACTTTCTGACTCACTGGGGGTAATTTTTTGATCAGCAGTTCCAATTGCTCGGCATCAAAAATTTTATCTGCTGATTCGTAATCGGTATAATCCTGGTATTTTTCATCTTGGCTAAAATCAGTGTATTCTATCAATTCCTTCACTTTTCGATTTTTCCGAAAATCATCAATCAGGGTATTGATCATAATCCGTCGTATCCAAACCCCAAAGGGTACGTGAGTGGGATACTTATTCAAGTTTTTCAAAATTTTCAAAAAACCAACATTCACCATCTCAGCTGCCTCATCTTCCGAATTGCGATAACGCATACAAACCCCCATCAACAAAGCAAAGCAACTCTTGTAGAGTTGAAACTCTGCCCTGCGATCTCTTCGCATACAATCTTTTAATAGCTGTTGGTTGATGTTCATTTTCGGATATGGGGGAATGATGAGTAGCAAATGAATCCATTCATCTGCTACTCATCTTTTCGTTTATTGTTTGACTACTTTCTGTGAAATCGAATCTCCATCATAGATCAAATTTAAGAAATACAATCCTTTTGGATAAGTATGAAGGTCAAGATTTAATTCTTGTCGTCCCGTAGCCAAATCCTGAAGCTGATTCAAGTGGATTTTCCCATCCACGCCAACCAGCTGAATTTGTAAAGTACTGTTGGTTGTCATCTCCAATTGAACGGTCAGACGATCGCTTACCGGATTGGGGAAGATGGCCAAGCTAGTCGCCTGAATGACTTCTTCGACATTGGTCGCATCCAGGAAGGCAACGCTATCATCATCCACCGCAAAAGTCACATCATCAATACTTGGCTGATCTGGTCCGATGGTCACCCAATGAATGGCTTGCTCAAATCCGAGAATTTCCACCACCACTTGATAAGTTCCCCAAGCCAAGTTCGGAAATTCGTATTGTCCCTCGGCATTTGTATAGTCGTAAGCAATGGGTTGATCGTTCTCATCCAACAAAATAATCAGTACATTCTCAACTGGGTCCCCTTCTCCATCCCGCGTATCGACAAAGCCCGCAAAATTGGCTCCTTCTACCACCAATCCACCAATGAATCCAGGACCGCCGGGATTGACTCCTTCAATCATCAATACGTCAAACCAAGTATAATTGTTATAAGGCACCGTAATCACATCCGCTTCATCCCAGAAAAGAGAAGAATAATGATAGGTGGGAATATTATTGGCATAGCCTGGTGAGTTTTCATCAAGTGCCACTTTGACCAGATATTCTCCAGCCGGTACATTACCAAAATCATAGGTCGTTGAACTGGCAGGTGAAGCAATCAAAGGTACAGAATCCACCAAGACCAGCGTTCCCCCTCCCGTAGTATCGTATTGAATGAGGAAAGCCGTTCCACTCAAAGCAGGCGTGTTGATGGAATCTTGGACATATACCTGCCCATTAATTGAATAATACAAGCTATTGGAATAATAGAAACAATCAGAAGCAACACAGCCCGTCGCATCGGTAATCGTCACACAGTACAGATCATTGGAGGGCGGACTGATGGCAAAGGAAGTTTCTCCCGTGTTCCAGCTCACAGAGAAAGGAGCGATTCCGTTGGGAACAGCAACCAACTCATCCCCAAAACCAGTCAACGTATCGACAATAAAGACAGAGCAGGTGTTTCCACCAATGTAGTTAAAACAATCGGCAGCAGCACAACCCGTTGCATCGGTAATGGTCACACAGTAATTTCCGGGGCCATTGGGAATAATGGAAGGCGTCGTCTCTCCAGTGTTCCAAGTATAATTTATGGGCCATTGAGCATTGTCTACGATAGGAACCAAATACGTTGGTCCTCCCCAGGCCGTATCAACCAAAACCACCGAGCAATCAGCAGGTTCTTCGTAATGGTAACAGTCTGTACTTACACAGCCCGTCGCATCAGTGGCGGTTACGCAATAAAGACCAGTTGAGTTCACTGAAATCAATGAAGTCGTTGCTCCCGTACTCCAACTATAAGTGAATGGAGCAGTACCGCTGGCAAAAGCGATTAAGTCGCCGCCCCAGGCAGATAGGGAATCGACAATAAACACCGAACAATTATTCATTCCGATAAAATCGATGCAGTCGGAAGCAACACAGCCCGTCGCATCGGTAATCGTCAAGCAATACGTGCCGGGAGTATTGGGAAGGATAGAAGGCGTGGTTGCTCCGGTACTCCAAGCATAAGTGATCGGCCAATGGGCATTCTCAATGATCGGAACCAATTGGGTACCTCCTCCCCAGGAGGTATCTAAAAGCACCAAGGAACAATCATTTATTCCTTGATAATAGATACAATCCGTACTCACACAACCCGTCGCATCCGTAATCGTGACACAATATTGACCCGATCCTGTAGGAATAATGATGGGAGTATTGGCTCCCGTATCCCAGCTGTAAGTGAAGGGTGCCGTACCGCTAGCGATGGCAATCAAGCCACCTCCCACAACACACAGAGAATCTGAAATGTAGACCGAACAATCATTACTTCCTTGAAAGTAATAACAATCCAAAGCACTACAGCCCGTCGCATCGGTCATCGTGACGCAGTACTGACCAGCCCCCGAAGGAGTAATCGTAGCTGTGCTATCCCCAGTATCCCAAAGATAAGTGAAGGGTGCCGTACCACTGGCGATGGCAATCAATTCCCCACCAAAAGCCGTTAAAGAATCTACGATAAAGACCGAACAGTCATTGCCGCCAACAAAATACAGGCAATCCGAAGCCATACAACCCGTTGCATCCGTAATCGTCAAACAGTAATTTCCAGAATTTGTCGGAGCAATTGAAGGGGTCGTTTCTCCCGTACTCCAGAGATAAGTCAATGGCCACTGAGCATGCTCTACGATGGGAACCAAATAGGTGCCTCCACCCCAAGAAGTATCTACTACAGTCAGCGCACAATCATCGACTCCCTGATAATAATAACAATCCCAAACACTACAGCCCGTCGTACTGGTAACCGTGACACAATAAAGGCCGGAGGCTGAGGGAACAATGGAGGGCGTGCTTGCCCCAGTATTCCAACTATAGGTAAAAGGTCCGATACCACTGGCTTCGGCAATCAATTCCCCGCCCGAAGCAGACAAAGAATCGACAATAAAGACCGAACAATCATTGCTTCCCGTAAAATAGATACAATCGGAAGCAACACAGCCCGTCGCATCGGTAATTGTCAAACAGTAATTTCCGGGACCAGCCGGCGTGATCGAATGCGTTGTCTCTCCCGTACTCCAAGCATAAGTGACTGGCCAGTAGACATTTTGTAAGATAGGGGTAAGATAGGTCGGTGAACCTCCCCAGGCCGTATCGACCAAAACCAAAGAACAATCGTTCTGTCCTTGATAGTAATAACAATCTAAAGAGGCACAACCTGTCGCATCCGTAATCGTTACACAATAGTAGTCTGACGTATCTGGACAAATTGTACTTCCCGTACTTCCATCGCTCCATTGGTAACTGAGCGCTCCAATCCCCCAAGCAATTGCAGATAAGCAACCACTGCTCGGCTGTGGGGAAATGTATACTCCACAAAGCGTATCGATGGGGGTATAATAATTGTAACAATCAGTCGCTGTACAATTATTATCAAAACTTACAGTTACACAATACTCTCCCTCTCCATTGGGAATGATAAACGCTGAAGTGTCAATCACCCCACCTCCATAAGTCCAGAGATAACCCGTTGGAGAGATACCGGAAGGTCCCCAGACAGTGCCTAAGATCGTCCCTACGATGGAAGCCGTGTCCTCATAGATCGACACCCAGCAAGTGGTATCTACCACGCCTCCTGAATAAAAGGAACAGGCATCCGCAACGCAGCCATCCGCATAGGTAATGCTGACACAATAGGTATCTTGTACACTAGGCTGAATACTAATGGTGGTTGCTCCGGTACTCCACAAATAGGTGGCTGGACTCAAACCGGCCCCGTACGCAAAGAGACTACCAAAAGTAGTTTCCTGAATATTGGCACTACATTGTCCTCCGGGAACTACGTATTCATCGCAAACTCCGGTAAAACAACCCGTCGCATCCGTGATCGAAACACAGTAGCCCCCCGAAGTATTAATCAGCAAACTAGAATTGCTAGAACCGTCTGACCATGCATAGGTAAATGGTGGAGTTCCTGACGGATTCGCAGTTAGTAATGTAGTGCCAAAACCGACGGTTGTATCCACATCAATGGATACATTACAAGGAGGCCCTACCAACTCGCAATAAACGAAATCTGCGTGAATATAGGTGCTGTCGCCAAACCAATAATGGGTTTGGTTGACCATAGAAGTATCACAATCCAACATGCCAATATTCAGAACTCCCTGGCTGCTGGCATTGTTGATCACATCACTATAATTACCATTACTATCGGTATAAACAGTATTGCTATAGCTGAAAGCAGGACTCGGTGGAACCACAATATCAATAGCCACATTGGAAACCCCGTTTCCATTAAAATCCGTAACCGTCCCAGCAACATTTACGGTAGTAGATTGTGCCTGTAGCTGAAACGCCAGCAAACAGAGGAGGAAATTAAAAAATAAACACTTTTTCATATTGGATAATTAGTTAGTCGATGTAAAATGGTTTTCAAATTTGTTTTCACCCCCATACACGCTAATAAGGGAGGAAAGGTTGGGTAAGGCACAAGAATTATTTATTTCTTCGATGACAAAATCATTTCTCCAAGCAACCAGCTTCTCGACAAGCCGCTCTGTCCAATCGCAAAACGCACAAAACCAAACAATTACATTAAAAAAACAATTTATATCTCAACAAGGATAAAAAACGGGAATCCCATATTTTTTTATCTATTGATTATCTGTATTTCTGCTACCCCACAAAACACCCAGCCGACAGAAAACAATTTCCAACGCACGCACCCAATTGCCTTTCGAGTATTTAGGCGTCATCCAAATAATAATAACCGCATCTGAGTGGCCTATTTTGTCATTGACTTCCTCAAAATTTATCGGAACGACGATGTAGCATTATGGTCTGGCATAGCCTACTTCCAAGAGAACGGAACAGCCAGCCTGGACATCAGCCAACTCACCAATGGAGCTTATCAATTGGTCCTATTTACACTAGAGGGAAAGACCTTGAGCCAATCGTTTGTAGTCAATAAAAATGATTGACGCGGATCGTCTAGTTTTTGCAGGAATATTTTTGGGGATGTAGAAAAAGGGATATCTATTTTGAAAGAGGTGACTCTTCCGAATTGGCTGTAGATCTGCCCTGTAATCTACATTTTATTGCTACCTTTGAGGACACCTTGGGGAGCACAACCATTCCTCTAAATGGAAAACATCCCCATATTGAATGCCAATTCCACCAGCCACTAATCGCAAATGCTTAGAACAATATGAGACCATTAGCAGAACGAATGCGTCCAACCAAACTGGAGGACTACGTAGGGCAGCAGCACCTCGTGGGCCCTGGTGCTGTATTGCGACAAGCCATCAATTCGGGCAATATTCCTTCCTTTATTCTATGGGGCCCTCCGGGTGTGGGGAAAACGACTTTGGCCACGATTATTGCCAATGAGTTGGAACGTCCCTTCTACACCTTAAGCGCCATCAACTCTGGCGTCAAGGATATTCGAGAAACCATCGAAAAAGCGAGGAAGCAACGTTTTTTTGATCGTCCCAATCCCATCTTGTTTATCGACGAGATTCATCGATTCAGTAAATCTCAGCAGGACTCGCTGTTGGGGGCAGTTGAAAAAGGGGTGGTCACGCTCATTGGAGCCACCACCGAAAACCCCTCATTTGAAGTCATTTCCGCGCTACTTTCGCGTTCACAGGTTTACGTTTTACAACATTTAGAAAAATCAGAACTGGTCTTTTTGGTGGATCAAGCTTTGCAGAAAGATGACTACCTGAAAAAGCGCCCCATTGAAGTCAAAGAAT
>JBCCSR010000050.1:0-12717 GCA_039199865.1 Bacteroidota bacterium | reverse complement strand
GATCGCAGCTCATGGGATTTAGTCAAAAAATAGCAATATTACTTGCTTAATCGGTTTTTGTAATTCAATTATAAAGTGATATGTTCTATAATCGGCATTTGATGAACATCTGCGCTTTCAAGATGAACAATAGCCTACGCAAATATACAGCATAAAAAATACCTTTTACTACCCTAAACATGGTATTTTTGACATTAAATCAAAATAAATATTTGTCACACTTAATATATTATTTTCTTTTCTTTTCAATAGCTATTTCTTTCGAAACCCAAAATAAGCGCGTCACAAAATCATACATCCCGGCTTGTCTTTCAACGAATTCCATCAGGGGTTTGGTCGAACTTTTCTCGTCCGTCCAAGCTTCATCGAACGATGATAAAAGATTTAGATTAGACTATTATCGTAGGCAATTTTCAGCAAGCCTGCTGTGTTGCTTACCCCCAATTTTCGCATGATATTTTTTCGATGCACACTTACCGTCTGATCGCTGATGAAAAGCTCTTTGGCAATTTCTTTATTGCTCAGTGCCAGAGTAATGAGCTTGAGGATTTCTAGTTCTCTTTTCGTCAGGTTGTATTTTTTGGTAAAGCGATCTTCGTAGGGAAACCGGGATTTATCGACCTCTTTCATTTTCATTTCCTCGATCGAAACGTTTAAGCGAACACCACGTCCAAAGAATCGTTTGCCTTCCATGACCACTTCAATTCCTTCCAGCAATTCGTCCATCCCCACATTCTTGAGGATATAGCCATCTACCCCCGATTTGAAAGCAGATTTAACGATTTTTGATTCATCATACATGGTCAAGGCAAGAATTCGCAAATCGGGATACAATTCACGAAGCACACCGATGACATCAAGGCCATCTCTTTCTGGCATATTTAGATCGAGAATAATCAAATCTGCTGTTACTTCCTTGAGTAGGTCCAATAGGTTTTGTCCATTATGAGCGACCCCGACGATCTCGAAAGATTGGTTGGGAACTTCTCTCAGAATGGTTTTCAGTCCTGCAATGAAAAGTTGGTGGTCATCGGCAATGATGATTCTTACGGTCTCCATACAAATGTGTTTTTGGGCTCCGGTAGGCCTCCGCTAAATTACATTCCAAAGGATGGTCGGCAAAGTGAAACGTAAAATTTCTTAAACCATTTCCCGAAATCGGTGCGATACAAAGTAACAAATGGTAAAAAGAGCCATCTGCTTATATATTAGTAAAACATTTTATTCAATTTACAACTGCAAAACCGATGCCATTATCCAGGAAATAGACATCAGCGTACAGAACAATCAGGCTTCCATCAGAAGGAAGAGCTGATTCTCAAAGTATCAATTGCAATAATGGGCATTCAAGCCTGTTAGAATAATTGGTATTCTCACGGTAGTTTTAGGGCCTGAAATAGGAGGCTAGAATCCAAATATAGTACATTCCGTCGGAAAAACAATAGTTGGTGGGAGCTTAATCGGAGGAAACAGATTTTAGTCTTCTTTCCGTTTCATGTAATAGGTCGCTTCATTCAGTTGTTGCTCAGATGAATCGAAGTAAGAATAGTTAAAACCAGACTGAATACAGAAGGCACCATATTCTCCTTTTTTGTTTACAGCAATATATCCGACTTGTATATCATCAAACTTTTGTTTTCTAACAATACGCATGACCGCTTCTTTGCAGGCCGCCTCCGGACTCATTCCTTGACGCATCAGTTCAACAACTAAAAACGTACCCACTGATTTTAAAACAGCTTCTCCCATTCCTGTGGCAACGGCTCCACCAATTTCATTGTCAACAAAAAGTCCAGCACCGATGATCGGAGAATCCCCTACTCTACCTGGAAGTTTATAGGCCAAACCACTGGTGGTACAAGCTCCCGCAATATCCCCCTTCTCATCAATGGCAAGCATTCCAATGGTATCGTGTCGCTCGCTATTGATTTTGGGGGCGTAAATGCTTTTCTTTTTCCATTCCTCCCATTTGGCCCTGGAACTTGGAGTGAGTAAATCCTCCCTTTCAAAGCCACTCGATAAGGCAAACTGTAAAGCACCATCACCAGCCAGCAGAACATGAGGGGTATTTTCCATTACTTTTCGAGCCACGGAAATGGGGTGCATAATATTTTTCAAGTAACAAACTGCACCACAATTACCATTAGAGTCCATGATGCAAGCGTCCAGAGTAACATTGCCTTCCCGATCGGGTAATCCACCGTATCCAACCGACGTGTCATTGGGGTCCGCTTCCACCACGCGCACACCTTGTTCAACAGCGTTTAAAGCCGAGCCCCCATTTTGCAGGGTACCCATCGCCACCGCATTGGCTGGAAAATTATTCCACGTAGAAATAACGACAGGACCGGACGACATATTGGTATTGAATTTTGAACCCGGTTGATCCGCGGTAGAGGCAGAGCAGGAAGAAGGCATAAAGCCTCCGAAGGTCAAACCTAAGGTACTCAAAATAGATTTGCCTAGAAATTTTCTTCTCGTGGTGGACATCAATTCAGTTTGTATAGTCACTCTGATAGTAAGCCCTTCACCAACGGACGACACATTTGACAAATGACGCCCCATTTTGCTTTTATGCCAGACAAAGGCTTTTTATTCTTACACAAGATAAAAAATTTAAACGAAGATCGTCAATAGAGGACTTATTTCTGTATTTCTTGCGTATGAGCTCACCGTCCACACTTAGTCTACTAAAAAAGCAGCCCCTTGACATCAAAGGGCTGCTTCTCGCGTTTATTTTCGCAATTGTTATTTTGGACGGCTTACTTTTGTATGGTTACTTTTTTAACTGTACTTCCCGAAGCACCTTCTATTTGTAGTAAGTACAAACCGTTGGTCAAATTGGAGGTATTGACTTGTACGATAGTATTGGCAGGGCTGCGATCCAACTTTTGCTCCATGATTTTCTGTCCATGAATATTGTAAAGTCCCAAGGAAACTGCGGAATCAAAAGCACGCTGAAATTCAACATTGAGTAGATCATCGGTAGGATTAGGATAGATCAAAACTGCATTTTGTAATTCCTGATTGCTCACGCTTACCGTAGTGTTTTCATCAATTTCAATATTGAAGGTCGGCGTCCCTAACCAACCACCATCTGGATCAGAAACAGTAAAGGTAAAAGAATCCGTCGTATTGTTGTTGGATCCATCGTGTTCGTAATACATGGCCAAATCGTCGATGGCTTTTTGAGTAAACGTTTGTCCGGCCCACAACAAAGTACCTCCTCGACGTAGCGCACCAAATTGGGGGCCAGTCACTAGGGTATACACCAATTCCTCTGGTCCGCTTTCTGCATCGACAGATAACAGATCAGCGGTTTGAATGAAGTTCAATTCGCCGGGAGGTACAAACAAAGTGTTGTTGTTGATCAACTCGGGCCCTGACAAAGCAACACTAGAACAAATTTCCAAGCCAAAATCTCTTAGCTCTCCACCCACTCCATTGTCGATAACTTCCACTCTTAGCGTCCATTCTCCCATACTATTTTGTCCATTAAATTTAGCCAAACCATCCGGGTCTTGAGGCTTGTACGATCCTCCCGTGGGAGGGCAAGGAACGTCTAGAGGAGACTGATCATCGAAACCCAAATCAAAAGTAATGGTTCCACAAAGGATATCAGAAAATAAAGTGACGGATGTTCCCTGAGGACTAATCAACTGGACATCGATATCTCCAACAATATCGTGTTCTCCATCTACTGAAGTGACATTCAAATCACTGATGCTTCCTCCCGTGGGCACATCCAGCTTGGAGGTAACAACTGGAAAGCCCGCTCCAGAAATAGGTTCTATGATGCCATCGGTTTCAAAATTCTGACAGACCAAAGAAGCAGTTCGAAAAGCAAAGGCTCCCGTTGGGGTTCCTTCCCCGCAGATATTAACGGGAATCACTCGCCAATAATATACGGTGCCAATTTCTAGCTGGGTTGATGGAATGTAGTTGTTGACCCCATCGCTGGCACTACCGGTTTCCACAATATTGCCGAAGGTGGGCGTGGTTGAAATTTGTACAATGTAGAATTCAGCATTGGGCGTACCTTCCCAAGTAAAATCGGGCAATACATCTGAATCATTTAAACCATTAACGGGTTCCAGTAGAGCAAGGCTGGAAAAGTCGTTGTTGACAATATTGATATTGATATCGCGCGTAACCGTTTCAGTACCATCCGCATTGGCCTCGATCTGGAAAGTAGTAGCTTCGAAAACTTCCACATCAGAAAGATCAAGCAATAAGTTTGTCGAACCACCAGGTAAAACATTGTTGACCGTAAACTGGGCAGTAGCTCCGGCAGGTAAGTTGACTACTGAATAAGTGATTGGATTGTCAAAACCAAGTAAGGAACCACTCGTCAATTCAATCTCAACAATTTCTGGAGGACAAGCCAAAATATCGGAAGGAGTAATCTGTAAAGAATATCCTGGTTCCAAGACCGAAACGATAGAAAAATCATTATTTGAAATGTCAAAAAAGATATTATCTGCCGCCTCTACTTTGATCCGCGCCGTTGTAGTGACTTGATCCGGTACCACAATTCCGTGCAAACCATCGTTGGCCGTATTTTCCGCTAAAGTCACCGGATAAGTGAGTCCTCCATCTAAAGAAAGCAAAATATTTACATTTTGACAGTTCACTGGACCATTGTTGGTATTGGCCACATCCCAAGTAATTTCCTCAAAAGAACCAACTTCGACCACTGTCGTTTCATTGGGATACAACACCAAAAAGGGCCCCGCTTGATCAGTGGCTTCAAAAGAAACTTCTTCCCACACAACTCCCCCTACTTCCTCATCATTGTCACGAACGGTACATCTAAATTTTAAATTTCGACTATAAGTAGGCAAAAGTTCTCGGTTGTTAGATAAATTATTGATGATATCCGTTAAGCGAGGGAAAATTCGGCTAGGAGAGGAATTTGGTGGATAAGATCGGAAGATCGGTCCACTCCCAAAGGGCTCGCCCAGAGGAGCATAAGGGCCAGTATTGTATTGTTCCCAACAATAAGTAATGACATCACCATCGGGATCAGATCCCTGGGCAACCAACTCGAAAGGAGTAGAGATGGGAATGTGAAATCCACCTTCAATTGGAATGGTCAAATCTGGTGCATTGTTATTGGTCGTAATGATGTCTGGACAGCTACTTCCATCTCCATTCCGACTAAGAAAATACATTTGATTGAGACTCCCGACATGGAAATAATCATCAGAAAAACTTTGTACATTATTTGCTGAACCACAAGAGCCAGAGTAGGATAAGATGGTACTTCCACTGCCTGGTTCGAAAGCAGATCCAGCGGCATATTGTTGTTCTATTCCGGGGCAATGGTTCCAGGTGTGACCAGCAGAAAATTGGTGTCCAATTTCATGGGCCATGACTTCCATCACAATGCCCGTTACATTGGCGCTACCGTGGCAAGTCACTCCACGTCCTTTGTTGAGCGAACAAACCGTTCCCCCGGCAATTCCAGCCAATCCACCTCCACAAGCGGCCGTAAATACGTGGCCAATATCGTAATTCGAAGCACCTACGACTTGACTCAACAGCGCTGAATTTTGCCCCAAAAGCCCTCCCCCGTTGGATGGATTATTGAAAGGATCCGTATCGGGATCAGTAAAAATGAGTTCATCATTGTTGTCCACCAATTGGAAAGAAGTGGCCATATCTTTTTCGTATAGCAAATTGAGTCGATTGACCGCAGTATTGATGGCTTCCATTGCGCCATTGGTCGTTCCACCATGAATCTGTGCAAACTCAGCAGTACAAGACAAAGCCATTTTGTAAACGTACAAATCAACAGGACCTCCCTGGGCTTGAGCAATGCCTGGATCGTCACTGCCAGTTCCTTCATTTTCGGGGGTAGCGGTTTCCAAACTGGCAGGATCAAAGCCACAAGATTTAGGTCCAGTATTTACGTAATGATCGCGGGTGTAATAACTCATGTACGTATCGACCATCCCCACGACATAGGGGTCAATGTAGATTTGGCCTTCCAAAGTATGCATGGCCCCATGAAATCCAGCCGGAGAGATCGAGAAACGCACCACTTTTGCTGGGTCATCAATGCTCCTCCCTTTGTAAGATTTGATCTCGGGAAATTTTGCGGCCAATACTGGAGACATTACTGAAGATTCCCACACAGCAAACTGTTCCATTTGCCCATTCGGCATCGGTAAAGCGATCGTGAATTCCTGATTTCTGGCTGCCACGGTTCTTTCCACCGGAGCATTGCTCAGAGCCGCTTTAAAGGCCTCAAATTGAAGGCTAAAAGTCTCGTACTTGTTGGGGATGAGACTACGATCTTGGCTCAACAATTGAGGATATTCGACGATAGAATGCCAAAAATTATTCTTCGATTGTGCCCAACCATTAAAGGCCATCAACAAGCACAAGGAAAAAAGGGTAAATGTTCGCATCGTGGTATTTTTTTATAGATTTCATAAAAAACCCGAAAATAGAGGAAGAACAATAGCCCCTAATCCTCCGTTTCGAATCCTATACGACAAGATAATGATTAAATAAATGGTAAAGTTTTAGAGACGAATAAGTTCTTACAAATATAAAGGAATCCAAGACCTTATAAAAATCATAAATCAGCATTTGTCGGCGAATAGATTCCTTTGGTAGAAAAGGAAAGGGTAGCTATCCTAAAAAGTAGCGCGAACTTGCGCCCGCCCCACATTGACCAAATTGGCTGTTCCCGTCTTACGACCTTCATAGCTAATACTCATTTGGATATTGCGAGACAAACGACGATCGAGCATCAAGGACCACAGGTAGTTTTGTCCATCTTTGAGCCCTTCAAGCATAGCAAATTCTACGGGCGAGTTGGTGGATCCCTGATAAGCAATTTTGGCAAAGGAAAAATTGAGCCGAACAGAAGTAGTCGAAGTTCGATTGTAGGTGGCTTCGAGGCTAAAATCGTGTTGTTGCGCCCTTTCCTCTCCCAACTTATTTTGGCTATCTTGAAACTCATAGCTGAGAATGGCCCGGAAATTTTTGGTAGGCAAAAGAGTCAACTTGGGCTCTAATCTCAAAAACTGAATATCAAAATCCTGATTCTCAAAAAATTCGGAATCACTCAATTGGGCCCCTCTGGTCAGATTGATCTGACTACTCACTTTTTTGTTGATGTTCCAACGACCACGAAAAAACTGTTCGGATAAACGGCGACTCTGAAAGCCACTGGTCAGGACAATTTTATTCCAATTATCGCCCTGTCCAACTTGTAAATCAAATTTGGGATGTGCTCGATTAAAGTAAACGACGTTACGGATATTGGATCCAATGGATACCAAGGCAGAGTCTGCCACGCTCAGCTGGAAAGGATTCCAGGCTGCCACTCCCTCTGCTTCGCGGGTTCGACGATTGATGCGTAGGGTTGATTGGGTCGACCATTTGCTAAAAAATTTACGAAGGCCTTTTTTTCGCCCCCAGAGCCGCCGAGGGTCAAAGCGCAAACTTTCATTGAGTACCACATTGTTGGTTCGAATAAATTCGTCGGTAAAAATGGTAATGCGCGTAATATTACCTTCTCCCTGAAAGGCTGCATCCCGAATTTCGTTGACCTGAGGGACTCCATCGCCATTGGCGTCGAGGCTTGCATCCCAAAAAAAGACCCCCTCTCCGCTGGTCACTGGAAGATACTGATATTCAATTTTAGGCTCCTGTCCCGAACCAATCTCGTAGTTGGTATTGGAGCGAACCGCGCCTTTAAACAAAATCAGGGAATGATCCAATCGACCCAAAATAGAATTTTGAGGATCCAAGGTAGTCAACTGATCATCAATGATTTTTAGTTGACGATAGGTAACATTCCATTTGAGTTGCGACCGTTTGCCACTTCCCCATCGACCGTTGAGATTGAATTCATCGGCAAGGGTATTTTGTTGAAATGCCCGATCAACGGGTACATAATCATAGCGTTGGGTATAGCTTGCGCCTAGTCCAAACTTCCCTTCTTCCGGGCTTTGGAGATAAACGCGATACAAATCATAGAAAAAGCTGGTCTGGTTTAAAGTATCCAAGCCTGGATCAAAGCGACTGTTTTTTTCCCTTTCTCCGTAGACGCCTATTTTCCAGCGATTCAATTGCTCAAACGTTTTTGACAGCTCTATTTTTGGACGAAAAAATCGCGTATTCTCACGATCGCTATCCGTTTGTAGCCAATTGAGTTGGGCATCGACTTCAAAGCCCTTTTGCTTTAAGCGAAACTGAGTAAAATGCTTATTGCCATCATAAATGGAACCTCGCTGGAAAAGGCTATACTCGTATTGTAGACTCCCCCACTTCTTCTGTTGAATGGTCAATCCTCCCTTGGCGATGTGTTCGTTGGCCTGTTCCAATTGCAACACCGTATTGGGCAAACCCGACAGATTCCAATCGCGAACGAATTCGGCATTCCGATAAGGGTTGAGGGCTTGGAAACGATCTTGAGTAAACTCGTAATTGACTTTGGTTTGAATGGTCCAGTCTTTTTTTAGTGGAAAATTGTGTTGATAATTGGTGGTAAATGCCAATCCACGATCGTCTTCATCGCCTACCTTCGAGAAGCGATTGGCATCGTTTTTACTCATGGCGATTTCTGTACTCACCTTGGCATTTTTACTGATTTGATAATCCGCTCCCAAAGTCATCAATTGCTGTTGATTGGGGGCGATGAGTCGTACGACGGGCTGATAATCCCCACGGGAATTGCCATCCGCATCTGGTGCAATCCAAGTAAACACTCGACCGTTGGCAGAAGTAATTGGATTGAGCAAATAGTCTCCCTGCCCGGGTCCTATATTGGTAAAAGTAGCGGTAAAGCGAGCACTGTCGGGATTGGTGGTGTTGACCAAAATTTGATAGAGAATTGTATCGCCTTTGATAATGGCAAAAGTGTCAACCATTTTATAGGCAATCCGAAACTCGTTGAACTCTTCCAAGGTATCAATCGCCGGTGCAAAGGCATTATTGACTTCATCACCGATTGCCGCGAGAATATTCTGTGAAGTACTGTCTAAATCTTGGGCACCACCAGAGTTTTTGCTGTCTTGCTCGGAGAAAAAGTTGAAGTGTAAGCGCAATTTTTCCATTTGATACTCGGTGCTCAGTGCATACATGGAACGTAAAAACTGTTGGTCCGCATATTCAAACTCGACGATGACCCGACTGTCTTTGGTGATCAATCTTTTGTTGGTAAAGGAAATGTCTGCCCGATTGTAATCAATGATATAGTCTTCTTCGATCCCCCGTTTCATCAATTGACCATCGATAAACACTTTTTCGGTACCCGCCAAAGCAATGATAAAACGTTCTCCATCTCGTCCCTGTAATTTGTAGGGCCCTTGATTGCCTTCGACCACAGGCAATGTATTCCGGGCAAATTTTCCACGGGCAACGGCGACACTGGCCCTGGTTTTTAGGATTCCTTTGCCCAAATTGCTCCATTCATTGCTGTAGGTAGCTCCTTGTAGTTTTTTATAATAATTCATAAAATAACTGTTGGGACGCCCCAATTCATAGTCGCCCGCAATGAGCATGTTTTTGTCTTTTTTCAGCTGAATAAAAATTTTATCAAACTCCTGAAGCTGCTGAGTATTGCCTTCGGGTTGCAAAGGAATATTGTTGTCGGTAATCGCTGCTAAGATTTCAATGCCATCTCCCAATTCTCCGGCCAAGCGAAGATTAAAACTAGAGTTGAGGACCAAGTTTTGACTATTCCCAAAGGAAATTCCACGGGCAAAACTCCCATTGTAATCCAATCCTTTAAAATCGATGATGCCCTCATTGGGGTCATAGGGATTGTAATCAAAAGCGATGTAATCTCCGTTGTCTCCCAATCCAATTTTCGTGGTATCCAAGCGTGCATAAGATTTGGAAAGATCGTAGGGCAAGACGCGATAGCGTACTTTTAGTCGTTTCAACAGGGCCAAATTACTGCTCATGGGCGGATGCCAAGTCAAGCGGTTATTGGCAAAAGAATAATGGGTAGAATCAATGAGGTAATTGTCTTCGGGATGTCTTACCTCCAAACTGGCAGGAACGAGCGTCAAACTATCGAGTTGGTATGCTGCTTTGTTGGCCGACAGCACCAGCCATCCCGATCGCCAGTTGGACAGTTGTTCCGACTGAGCCATGGTGGGAAGCGCAGCAACAAGGAGTAGCAATATGCATGGTACAATTCGAACCATAGGATTGTTTCGACAACAAAAATTACCGTAGGGGACGAAATGAGGTCTAAAATCAAGCCTTGAAGCGCAATTTACCCCGAATTTGGCCCAATGAAGTTATTCCAAACTTCAATGATAAAACGAAAAATCACGGCTTAGTTGCACGAAACTAAATACAAAAAAGTAGAAATTGACGAAAAAACAGTGGATTTGTCCTGTAGAAAGGCCAGAATGAGTTGGAAAATGCGCTTAAGCCATAGCTGGCTCTTTGCTAGACGCTTCTTGGTCGGCAGCAACTTTTTCGGGATTAGGCATGGTAAAGAAGAAAGTGCTCCCCACCCCTACTTCGGATTCAACCCAAATCTTTCCACCACAACGTTCAATGATTTTCTTGACGGTTGCTAGCCCAATTCCAGTTCCCTCATATTCCTCTTTGGTGTGTAAACGACGGAACATTTCAAATATCTTATCAATATTATCTGGTGAAATCCCAATGCCATTGTCCTTGACGGAGAAAAGGTAATCGTCTCCTTGAGGCACACAATCGACTTCTACCAAAGGTTTTTTACCTCCCATAAACTTGAGCGCATTGCTCACCAAGTTCTGGAACAATTGGGTCATGTGCGTACGGTTGGACATCACAATGGGCAGTCTCGCTGGCTCAAAGCGAATTTCGCCTCCTGCTTCAGCTACTTTAGCTCTAAGTGTGGCAGCAACAATTTCCATTACATCTCCCGTCTTGACAGGTTGTGCTGGTTTTTGTTGAGAATTGACTCTGGAATACGAAAGCAAGTCGGTCAACATGGTTTCCATACGTTTGACTCCATCGGTAATGTAGAGAAAAAATTCGCTCGCAGTATCGTCAAACAGATGCTTGTATCTTTTGTCCAACAATGTCGTGTAAGAGCTGATCATTCGAAGCGGCTCTTTCAAATCGTGAGAAGCGACATATGCAAACTGCTTGAGATCGTCGTTGGACTCTTCGAGTTTCTTATTTTGGATGTGAATTTGCTCGTTTTTCTGTTCGAGCAATTTATTGGTATCTTTTTGCCTTTCGTTGGCTTCTTCCAGTTTCTCTTTTTGCAAAAAGATTTTTTTGTTCTTTTCTTCTAGGAGCAGATTAGACTTTTTCTGTACGCGAATCCGACTATACAGTAGGCCCGATAGTAGAAGCAAAAAGATTGCAGTCCCTACGAGCATGTATCCATTCAGATTGGCAATCTCCTTTTCCTTTTTTAGTAGAGCGATTTCTGTTTCTCGTTTTTGCACCTCATAACGCGTTTTATGCGTTCCCATTTCTTTGACGGTTTTCTCTCCGAGAATAGAATCTTTGAGCATCGCTTCCATTTTCAGGTAGTCAAATGCCTTTTTGAATTCATCGGTTTGATGATGCGCATCGGCGAGCAGTCCATAAATTTCTACGATTCTCACCTTTGATCGAATTTCCTTGGCAATTTTTAGGCTTTCTCCCAAGTATTCAATTGCCTTTTTCGTTTTGCCGTTGGTTAATGACAATTCGCCCAGGCTGATCAAAGACCCCACTTGTCCCCATCTGTTCTCCAATTTCTTACTCATCGTCAGTGCCTCCTGCAAATACATTTCGCTTTCTTGCAGGTTATTGATTTGCAAATGACTGCTACCAATATTCAGAAGGGCATAGAAAACGCCCGTTTCATCATTTCTAATTCTGGCAGAAGATAAAGCGACTTCCAAATACTTCAGTGATTTTTCTCGATCTCCGAGACTCGGATAAGTACTGCCCAAAGCACACAGAGCTGAATACTCCAATTTTGCGTTTTGGACAATTCTACTCAGTTCGAGTGCTTTTTCATAATGCTCAAGCGCCATTTCGAAATTTTTCTGATAGAAAAAAATCGATCCCAAGCGATACAATGAAACGGCAATGTTATTGGTGTCTCTTATTTCTTCCGAATTCTTGAGGGCCTGTAATTGAAATTCATAGGCCTGGCCATAATCTCCCAATTCCTGGAAGATCATTGCCGTCGTACTCAATGCAGAAGTTCTGGTTGTGATTTCAATACTGGCATCGGGAAAATCATTGATCCGAGAAAAGCATTTTAAAGCATCATCAAAGTCATTGATCCTTCGATAACAAAAACCCAATTCCAGCAACTCAACAGCGATGATATTGATGGTACCGATTTGCTCGGCAACGGACAAAGCTTTTTTACTGTAATCGAGGTATTTTTCTTTGACTTCATTACCAGAATGATAATGGGTCCGGAGAGTCCGGCATACCTCCAATTGCTTGGTCAGGTCGTTGATTTGTTCATGAAGAACCAACTCACTTTCCAAACTATCGACATTGATGGAAAACACAAACGTGCTTATTAGGTTGCAAAGCAATAATAAGCAGAGATTCTTTGATATTGATATTTGGGCTTTCCTTTTCATTTAGTCGGTTGAACTGATCGGCGGATTCTTTACTTGCTTAAGAATACACTGATTTTTTGAGCCGTTTAAAAATGCACACTATACCTACGTGTGTTTTTTTGATTTTGTTTGGCTGAATCTAGTACAATATTGAAATATCTACGAGTTC
>JBCCSR010000049.1:0-12850 GCA_039199865.1 Bacteroidota bacterium | reverse complement strand
AGACGCGCTCGCGGAGTTTCTGTCTTAGGCCGCTAAAGCTTCTTCAGCATAATCGAGCCGATCGTGGCCGAAAAACATCAGCCGAAGCGGGTCCAGCCGTTGGGGGGAGTACGCTGATGAAAGCACTTTATAAAAAGCACTTATTTTTCCCAGCGGGTCATTGTTCGGGTGTCTGTTTGGGAGGCTATTTGTTACAAGGGGGCTATGGTTGGAATGGTAGAAAATTAGGAATTGCCTGCGAAAGTGTTTGGGGCATGGACCTCATCACGGCCAATGGGGAGTTGGTCTATGCCGACAAGAAGACGAATGCTGACCTGTTTTGGGCAGCACGGGGCTCAGGGCCTGGTTTTTTTGGCATTGTCGTCAAGTTCTATCTCAACGTATACGACCTACCCAAGTACAGGGCGGTCATTACCCACGATTTTCCCATGAAACACCTAGAAGACGTGTATCGCTGGGCCTACGAGGTGGGACCAGAAATTCCTAAAGCAGTAGAGTTTCAAATGGCCATGAACCGAAATATGATGGGGATACTCGGATCAGGTATCGAAGCAGTGGCCCCTATTTTTGCGGATACGGAAGATGAATTTGAATCCGCCAAACGCTTTATGAAAGATAGCCCCATCGCTAAAAAAGCCATCATCAGAACGCCGGTCATCAACTGGGGAATTGATCTGCTCTACAAAGCAGTGATGTCTCACTATCCAGAAGATTACTGCTGGGGAGTAGACAACATATGGACGCATGCTACGATAGATGAGTTGTTGCCATACATCAAAGAGATTTCAGAGACCTTACCACCAGCACCCGCTCACTTTTTGTGGCTCAACTGGCATCCCGGGGAACTGTCTGAAAATATGGCTTACAGCTGTGAAGACAATATTTACCTTTCTCTTTACAGTTGCTGGGAAAACCCTGCCGATACCCCTAAATATGGCAACTGGGCCAGCAATATGCTCAAAAAGATGCAACACCTTTCATCGGGCATTCAGTTGGCTGATGAAGGACTACACAAGAGGACGGATGCTTTTATGTCTAAAGAAAAATTTGAAAAAGTCCAGTTGATAAGATCGCAGAGAGATCCTTCAGGACTGTTCTATGAGTGGCATAGCCAACCCAAGTAAGTCACTATTGCATTGAAAAAGGAGTGTTGTCAGTAGGAAGCTCACTGGCTGCTGAAGAGTGAACACTCCTTTTTCTCCTTCTCCTAAAATCTTGAATTAATTCAAGATTTTAGAAACGTTCCACCCTTAATTTTGTCCTTGTCAACAGCACTAAAATGAAGCGGTCATTGGAACAATAGCTTTTTTGACCCGCCTCATCACCATTCCCAAACAATACATTAACTACTCATTTTTTAATTCAATTAAAGACCAAATAGCATGTCCCTTTTTAATAAAACAGTATTCACGTTATTATTAGTAGTTTTTGTGTTTTACTTCGGCTCCGCACAAATTTCCATCAACACCAACGGCAGCAGTCCCAATGCTTCGGCAATGTTGGATGTTTCTAGCTCAGATAAAGGATTGTTGATCCCCAGGATGAATAGTGCTGATCGCGAAAATATCCTCAACCCCGCGAAGGGCTTAATGGTATACGATTCCACCACCAATAGTTTTTGGTATTATAATTTGAGCTGGTCAGAAATGGATAAGGATCGACAACAACTAAGTTGGTCTAGCAGTGATAGTTTGTATTTAGAAAATGGTAGTGGTGTTGATTTAAGTGTTTACTTGGATAACACCGACCATCAAGCTATAGATTCCTTCTATCTATTTGGCAATCATTTGCGCCTCTCCTTAGAAAATGACGAGCAAAGTACCCAAACATTAGATTTGAGTAGCTTCAAGGATAATACTGACGATCAAACCATTGATGTATTTTCCCTTTCGGCTAACAGCCTGGAGTTGTCTTTAGAAAATGATGGACAAAGTACGCAAACCCTGGATTTAAGCAGCTTTAAAGACAATACGGACAATCAAACCATTGATAATTTTTCCCTTTTGGGCAATTCCTTACGCCTTTCCTTGGAAGATGATGGAGAAGGTTTACAGTCGGTAGATTTAAGCAGCTTCAAAGACAACACCGATAACCAAACTATCGATAACTTTTCTCTTTCGGGCAATTCCTTACGCCTTTCCTTGGAAGATGATGGAGAAGGCTTACAATCGGTAGATTTGAGTAGCTTCAAAGATAATACGGATAACCAAGTCATCGATGTCTTTTCCCTTTCGGGCAATAATTTGCAACTCTCCCTGGAAAGCGATGGGCAAAGCACCAAGTCCTTAAGCCTAAGTAGCTTTAAACAAACATTGGGTTTATCCAATGATAATTTAAGCATCAGTGGGGGGAATTCTATCGCTTTAAATAGTGCCTTCTTATCCAATAGTGGAGTGACTTATGCCACGGATACCAATGATGACTTTGTATTTGGAACCAATAGCTTAAACCATAGCTCGGGTACCGAAATGAAGTTCTTTTTTGATAATGATAAAGGCGCATTTCGAGCGGGTACCGTTACCGGAACGGAATGGGATGACAGTAACGTTGGTGATTATTCTTTTGCGGCAGGTTATGACTGTATCGCTGCGGATAGATACGCGATAGCTATGGGCTTTGCAAGCAAGGCGAATCAAGAATATTCCGTAAGTATCGGTGGTGCCAATACCGTGAATGGAGCCTCTTCAGTGGCGATTGGGACATCCAATAGTGCTACTGGCAGTTTGGCGCTTTCCTTAGGGACAGGAAATAAGGCAGATGGTGATTTTGGAGTTGCTATTGGTGATGGAAATGAGGCTGATGGCGAATGCTCAATAGCGCTTGGAACGGACCTAAATGCTGCCTCCTACGGCGAAGTAGCACTCGGCATCTGGAATACCACTTACACTCCCAACAGTACTTCTAGCTTCAATGGTAGTGACCGATTGTTAGTCGTCGGAAATGGAACGGCTTCCAATGATAAATCCAATGCTTTAGTCATCAACAAGGAAGGAAGGTCTCATTTTGATGGAGACGCTTTTGGCTCAAACGAGTATGTCATGACCATTGATAATACGCGAAACAATAGCACCTCCCCCAATAATGGTTTGCTGATTATGGCTGGTCATAATTCTTACAACAATTCTCATCAATCCTCTTTTATTCGCTTCTTTCGTCCTGATGGAACCAATTGTGGTCGAATCCGACAAGATGGCGGTAGTGCTGTTAAATTAGTGGACTCTTCTGATGAGCGGCTGAAAGAAAATATCAAGCCCACACAGTATGGCATTGAGGAGGTGCTGAAAATAGAAGTCAAAGATTACAACTTCATCACGGATGATGATGATTTTGTCAAAACCGGTTTCCTCGCTCAACAATTACACAAAGTGTATCCAACTGCAGTCACCGTTGGCGATGATGTCAAAACCAACCCCTGGGGCGTCACTTACGCCGATTTGACACCGCTCTTAGTCAAAGGAATGCAAGATCAACAAGATCTCATCAAACAACAAAGTCAAGAAATCAAGCAGCTGCAGGATGAACTTGACGAAGTAAAAACAGCACTGACAAAAGTCAATCAACTCGAACAACAATATGCTGAAATGAAAGCCATGTTGACACAAATGCAAAACTCATCTCATCCGCTCACAAACAATTAAAATCAAATCCAAAGAAAGATTATTGTTGGCTTAAGTAAAAATCTTGAACTAGTTCAAGATTTGAGAAAAATCCTGCCCCTAAATTTGTCATTGAAAAGGTTAAACTTTCCGCTTTATGAAAAATCATCACAATCTGTTGCGCCTATTTTTCCTGCTCGTTTTGCTCAGTACTTCGCTTAGGGGATACGGTCAAACCGTATTGACCATCGATGGTGGCCATTTGGTACAGAGCAGTAATAGCATCATCAGACTACACGATACTCAGTTCATCAACAATGGGACTTTCCACGGTGAAGAAGACAGTAAAGTCTACATCACGGGCAATGGCTCGGATGAACAATCGGCTATTGGAGGAGATTCCGTAACGACTTTTTATCAGCTAGAAGTTTTTAAATCTAGCAATGGCGTTCAACTCCAACAGAATATTGTCGTTGAAGCTGAACTCATTGTCGAAGAGGGGAATCTTGACTTGAACGGGGATACCGTCACATTTGGCCCCAACGGATTTATTGAGATAGAAACGGAAGACGGGCGCATTGTTGGTCCGAATGGAGGCGTCGTTCAAATAACGCTTGATCTCAATGCTCCTAACAACAGCATTCCAGGAGGCATGGGCTTTCAGATCAGCTCTAGCCAAAATCTGGGGACTACCCTCGTCCAGCGAGTACATGTACCCATTCATATCAACGATACGGTGACTGTGGCTAGAGTCTACAAGATTTTTCCGATCCATAATACCAATTTGGATGCTACTGTAAAACTAGACTACTTCGAGTTGGAGCTAAACGGACACGCCGAATCCGACTTGGGCGTTTGGCGAAGAGACAGTAGTTTTTGGTACAATCCTACGGCTACTGTCGAGCCGAATTTGGATCGATTCGTCATTGAAAATATTGATTTTTTGAGTGAAGAATGGACGATGGCACCCAATGCACCAAAAATAGACTTACGGGTTTTATTGGGAGGGCCTTACGACAATACCAGTGGCGAGATGATGGATGATCTACGGAACGCCAACCTCATCCCCACTACTGAACCCTACGCCGATTTGGGTTATGACCATCCAGCTAGTGGTGGTGGCGAACAGATCAACCCCGCTGTCCTCGCTCAAACTGGAAGCGATGCAATTGTGGATTGGGTCTTTGTAGAGTTGCGCGATGCTGCTGATGTTAGCACGGTCATTGCTGCTCGTTCGGCATTATTGCAAAAGGATGGAGATGTAGTTGATCTCGATGGACACTCTACCCTTTCCTTTCCGGAAATTACCAATACGGAAACCCCGCTAATCAGTATCCGACATCGCAATCATATCGGCATCATTGCTGCCAGTCCAGTTGATCTGAGCAATGGTACTGTTGTGCTTGATTTTTTGGCCAATCCCAACCTGGCCGAGGGAGGTATTGCTGCTTTACTCGATCTGGGAGATGGCAACTATGGCCTCATTAGTGGTGACTTTGATGGCGATGGGCAGGTACAAAATACCGATGGCAATGCACAAACTCAAAGCCTGGGCGCCTCCGGCTATTTACCGGGTGACAGTGATCTCAACGGGCAAGTCCAAAATACTGATCTACAAATTAAACTAACACCCAACCTTGGCCGGGGCGCTCAGTTTGCTTATTGATCAAACTGATACAACAGGCCGTTTACGATTTATTCATCCCATTAAAAAACGAATGTCATGCATAGATATTTACTATTGTCTATCCTCCTATTGTTTGGAATCCGTCCAGTATTGGGCCAGGCCATTACCTTTGGAATTGCCAATAAAGTAACGACCTCCACTGATGTCACTTTCGACGTGGTGCTCTCCTCCGATACCCCTTTTAAATTGGGCTCTGGTCAGCTGTACTTCAATTTCAACACCGCTGCTTTCGGAGAATGGGTGGTGACGAATAATCGAGTCAGCATTATTTATCCCGATGGCAGTATTCTCGCCCAACAATACCTTAATATCCTTGCTCTTTACAATACTTTTGTTAGCAACGATAATACCGCAAGTCGCTTTTCCTTTTCTTGGCAGCAAGCTTTTTCCTCGGCCGCAATGAGCACAGATAATATTACCAGTACCGCTGCGGTGCTTTTTCAAGTGAAAATCGACTTTGATACGGGTGGATCGGGAGAACCCGATGAGCTTTGTTTTGAATCGGGAGCTGCCTTTGACCATCAAACTTTTACCGCTTGCGGACCAACGGCCATGCCAGCGGCGGCAGATTGTTTCAATTTTCCTGGGGTCCAATTGACCAATGAGATTTTTAATTGTGATGCCATCCTTCCCGTCGAGCTGCTCAGTTTTGAGGTGAGTGCCAAAAACAATACCACCAGTCTTATTCAATGGCAAACGGTCAATGAATCCTATAACGATTACTTTACCATCGAGCGTTCTTTTGATGGTCGAAATTTTGTGGCAATTGATGAGCTTTCCGGAGCAGGGCATAGCCAACAATTATTGCATTACGAAGTGCTGGATACCCGTCCACAAAGAGGAGTCAATTATTACCGCCTCAAGCAAACGGATTACGATGGAACCTACAGCTATTCCGAAATTCGTAGTGTCACTTTTAGTCAAGTACAAGCCGGAATCGATATCGAAGTTTTTCCCAATCCGACCAGCGATGTTTTACGTGTACGCTTTAACGAAGGCTTGGATCAAGGGCAATTGCAATTGTTTGATGGCTTGGGTCGATTGATCATTCAGCAGCAGTTGGATCCACAAACCAATCAAACCCAGTTGTCGCTCCAAGAGCTGACGGCAGGCTTGTATTGGATCAGTATTGAGATAGATGGCCAACGACACAAACAAAGTGTTGTCGTAGCGAAAGATTAGACAAACCATTACGAATTATAAAAATTAAGCATAAAGATCACCGTTTAAGATTTCCTCATTGACCAATTACTAGGGGGCTAGCGATAGAAAATGGTCTTGTATGAGATCATTTTCCTATCGCTTAGTGTTGGATCATTTCTCTAAAAATAAAAATGATGAAGTTTTCATTTTCAAAGATAACCGGAGTAACTTTCGGCTTACTCATCAGCCTTTCGCTTTCTGCTCAAATTGGCATCAGTAAGTTTGGGACAGCACCTGATGCTTCTGCCATGTTGGATGTGCAAAGCACCACCAAAGGTTTTTTGACTCCACGGATGACGGCCAATGAACGAGCCGCCATCGCCTCTCCCGCTACGGGTTTATTGGTTTACCAAACGGACGGAGTCGTAGGCTTTTACTACAATCAAGGAACCCCTTCGGAAACCGATTGGGTTCGCCTGGGCAATGAAAAGGATGCTCAAGGTTTTTTGACTCGTATCCCCATCGATTCTGTTGCTCATTTTGCCGATTACAAGGGAACCTACGCCAATTACGTAATTAGCCAACCAGGTGCTTATTATCTGACTGACACTTTTAGCATTGCACAAACGGGGGGCAATGGAATTGTTATTGATGCAGATAACGTTACGCTGGATCTCAATGGATTTGCCATTTATGGTGACGGCAATAACAATGTCAACAATGGTGGTACGCCCAGTGATCAACTCAGCGACCCCGGAGGTAGTGGTGCGGGCATTTTTGTCGATGGCGAACATTTTAACATCACTATCAAAGATGGTTATCTCAACAGTTGGCAAGACGATGGCATCTACGCTCCCGAGGTCAAGAACTCTATTTTTCAAAACCTTAGTTTGCGTTACAACGGGCAAAACGGGATGACGCTAGGTAATCAAAACCTAATTGATAATTGTGTCAGCTTCTTCAACGTATTGGATGGGATTCATGCCGGTAAGGGAAACAATATCATCAATTGTCGAGGACAAGGCAACGGCGAGAGTGCCATGCAAGCGGACTCCAGTAGCCAGTTCATTTCCTGTACCGCCTTTGCCAACTATGGGGACGGGATCACTGCGGGTGTAGCCTCCCTAATTTTAGGCTCCATCGTTACGAACAATGAATTGGATGGAATTCATGCGGCTAGTGATTGTAGTATCCTAAAATGTGCTGCCTACGGAAATATTGGCAATGGAATCCAGGTGGACGAAAATAGTACAGTGCGGCATTGTTCTTCCGCATTGAATAGGGATTCGGGGATTCGACTGACTGGGCAAAGCGGAGTGGTCATCAACAATGCGGTACACGAAAACGATCTACACGGAATCATTTGTGCCAATACGACTTTAAATGCCATTCGCGTGGATGGCAACACCATTACCGATAATGATGTGACCGGGCTATTGATGGAAAGCGGTGGTGGCCTGGTGATCCGAAATGTTGCGGCGGGTAATGTTACGGCTTTTACTTTGCATGCGGATACCAACCGAGGTCCCGTAGTCGATGTGGAGGGGGTTGGAGATATTTCCACCGTGACCAATGCAAATCATCCCCTGGCGAATTTTATCTATTAAAAGTCTAGTTGTAAATGAATTAAAAATGAAAAAGACCATTGATCTACTCTTTTGTTTATGGGTCATCTGCTTTACCAGCACTAAACTAGCTGCCAGTCCAGAAAGTGCTTTCGGAGGGATCAATCCAGACCAGCGCATTCCGATTGATTCTTTGGATACGGACGGTGATGGATCAGTGGACATTAGTGAACCAGGACATTATTTTCTTCGAGACACGCTGTTGGTGGTCAACGACCAATGGGGAGGCATTGTGATCAACACCGATAATGTTACGATTGATTTAAATGGATTTGCGATCCTCGCGGGTACTAATGCCCAGGTAGACGGCATCAACGTTTTGGGTAATCACAATAATATCACCATCGAAAATGGAACGATAGCGGGTTTTGCTGGAGCTGGAATCAACGGATTTAATACGAATCAATCTACTTTTCGTAATCTTATTGTGAGAAATAATGGCTTTGATGGTTTGGTGAGCAACCGCAATTGTTTGATCGTTAACTGTACGGTACTCAGTAATGGCTTTGATGGTTTGGAAGTGGATGAAGGCAGTATTATCCGGGACTGTACGGCAGCATTTAATGGAGACAATGGGATAGAAGCGGGAGGAGGAAGTATGGTTTACAATTGCATCTCCTACAGTAATGAAAGAGATGGGATCGACGTCGGAGATGGTTCCAGGGTGGAAGGCTGCATGGTCTATGACAATGCCCAGTTGGGGCTGGATGTCTCCATATCCGTTCTTTGTCTAAACAATACTGCTTATCGCAATGGGTGGAGTGGAATAGATGTTCGCAACGGTGGGATTACTATGAACAATGTCAGTAATGATAATGGCGTCTGTATTGCGAATGGTACTTGTGGATTAGGAATGAATGGGCAAGGTAATGATATTGATCAAGGCGCAGGCATCAGGGGGGCTCAAAATATGAGCTTGATCAATAATCAATGTAGTGGCAATTATTTTGGCATTGTGACGACTTCTTCGGACAATGCTATTGTCAACAATAATGTCCAGAATAACAGTCATGCAGGAATTATCGGAGTAGGAGTTGTGGGGAGCGTAGGGAGCCTATTTGTCGGGAACACAGCGGAAGGCAATGGTTTTGCGCAGTCTCCTTCGGTCAGCAATACCGATCCCCAATGGGGGCATCCACTAGGAGAGATCATTTTTCAAATCAATGTGCAGAACAATAGTGGCGTGGGGCCGATTATCGACGTATCTACCAGTGGAGATATTTCTACGGTGATGGGTGCAACTCACCCTTTTGCCAATTTCATCTACTAATCTTCAAGCCAAAGTCATGAACACCAATTGTCACTTCTATTATGCGTTCCTCTCTTTTTTCATCCTTCTCTTTTGCAATAGCTTATCTGCTCAAGTGGCCATCAAGCAAGATAGCAGTTCGGCTGACTCTAGCGCACAATTGGATATCCAGGCCATTGATCGGGGCTTTTTGCTGCCACGTCTGACCAAGGATCAACGCTTGGCCATCCCTTCCCCCACGGCGGGCTTATTCTTATTCCAAACAGATCACAAAACAGGCTTTCAGTACAATACGGACTCGATGGGCAATTGGCAACGTATGATCGCTTGGGAAGAAATGGCGATTGCAGAACCCCGTGTTCCACTGGACGAATTGGATCCCGATGGGGATGGTTCTTTGACCATCTCTCAACCGGGCTCTTATTATCTGCGCGATACGTTGATCGTCACCAGTTCTCGGGATGGAATCTACATCAACTCTGATAATGTTACGATTGATCTAAATGGACATGCCATCATTGCCCGATCGCAAAATGCCAACCATGGCATTAGAGTAGGTGGGCGAAAGAACAATATTACGATCAAAAACGGAACGATAGCGGGCTTCCCACTGATGGGTATTTTTTTGTGGTATGCCAGTAATTCTACTTTTGAAAATTTATTGCTCAAAGACAATGGCAAAGAAGGATTGACGACCGGAGAAAATTGCTTGGTAGTCAATTGTGTGGCGACAGGAAATGGAGCAAGTGGATTTCATATTGATTATGGTTGTGTGATTCGAGATTGTACGGCTTCCTTTAATGCTCTTGATGGCATCAATGTCTTTGCCGATGGCTGTACCATCTACAATTGTACGGCAAATAACAATGGGAAATATGGAATAGATACGGGCTGGGGCTGTCGGGTAGAGGCTTGTACGGTATACGAGAATACCGAATATGGGATAGATTTAGGGCGATCGAGCATTTGTATCAATAACCTCGCTTATCGAAACGGAAGGCATGGATTGCACATCCAAAATAATGGCCTCGTCATCAACAACATCAGCAATGAAAACGGGGTCTGCATCGACAACTCGACTTGTGAAAACGGTGGTGGAACTGGAACCAATACCTCTGATGGGGTAGGTATTCGAACCTTTGCCAATTCCGTACTGATCAACAATCAATGCCACGGGAATTATTTTGGAATTGTGACGGCAAGTACGGATGTGACGGTAATTGGCAACGATGTCCAAAAAAATAACCACGCCGGGATTTTGGCATCGAGCAGTGGTAGTTTATTTCTGCAAAATACCGCACATGGCAATGGCTTTGCGCAAGCTCCCGGAGTGACCAATACCGGAGATTATCCATTGGGAAACATTGTGTTTGATGAAGATGTTTTTGATAATAGCTCCCATGGGCCAATTATTGAGGTGATGAATGTCGGAGACATTTCCACCATTTCTAATTCGGATCATCCTTTTGCCAATTTTGTGTATTAATCCTTTCGCATTGTCTGGATTAGCTGTTGATGCTTCGCTTTTGCGTTAGTGTTGAGGATCAATGTCTTGTCTCCTTTTTAAGATTTACCCACTAAGGACTTGTCTAACCTTGAGGTGAATTGTAAAAATTCCAGGGCTCATTGCCAGTTGATTTTAAGCACCTCAACGAAAGATTGGTGAAGGATCTGCTCTTTCGATTTCCAATCCTTTTGTACTTTTGATCAAATTTGAATCCTATCCAAGATTGAGTACTCTAAAAAGACAATGATGGGATAGGACTGTAATCTGATGATCAATTATTCAAAATGCCTTCTTGGTCTTTATCTGCTGCTTCTACCCTGGGTATTGGCCGGGCAGAGCTACACCTTTACTGCCCGGGAGATCGAAACTGACGGAGAATTGAACAACAGTAGGATCACGGCCGTCAAGGAGGACCCCGATGGTTTTATCTGGATGACTACTTTAGAAGGGGTGGCCCGCTATGATGGTTACCAGGTCAAATGGTTTACGCACTCCAATAGTGCTTTGCGAAATATTCCTGATCAGAGGAGAATTGCCTTGGACGATGAGGGCTACCTCTGGTTGATCAAAAACGATCAACTCGATCTGCTGCACTACCGTACTTTCGAAGTTATTAGTGGCGAAGAAAAGTTCAAAGCTAGCTTCCCGGATGGCCTAAAAGTGCTCGATGTGTACCCGACCAAAGACGGGGGCGTTATTTTCTGGGCTGAAATTAATGATAAACGAACCTTTTTCCTTTATCATTCCAGTAAAGGCCTACGCAACTTGGCTTTCCTGGAGGGCACCACCAGATTGTTGATCAAAGAAAACAGTATCTGGTCAACGGATAATGGTTATCATTTTGTAGAATATGATCTAAAGACGGGTAAGGCCTTGAACCAGATTGAGTTTCCTAAGTTTACGATTACTAGTGCTAGCTGCCTGATCGATACCCCACTGAAAGGAGACTGGTTTGGGGTCTATCAACACCAGCAAAAAATGGCGATGATCTTTAGATATTTGGAAGGTCGTAGCGAGCTGATGTTTAGTATGCCTGTCGAAGATGACCCGCTCATTTTCGAACAGATTTTTTGGTATCATGCCCCTAGCCAGTTGATCCTCCTGGATTTTAATAAGCGTAAGGGGCGCGAAATCCTCGCCTTAGACCAAAATCTGGAATTGATTCCATTGAGCAACAGTCAGGCTGCGGATATTGAAGGTCGAATTCTTTATTGTGATCGTCAGGGCATCCTGTGGACGTCCAGCTGGGGGAAATGTACGCTACAGCAAATTAGGCGATCAGACATTCGGCAGTATGGCCAAAATAAATCCTTTCGCGGACTCTGGTCTCAGGATGATTTGCTACTGGCTCAAAATGTAAAATTTGAAAAATCTCAGCCGACTCGTAATCGTGTTTTAGAAGAATTAGGCCATTTTGTTTGTTTTGATCAAACAAATAAGGAGGAATGCTGGGTGGGCGGTCAGAATGGTATTTTTCAGTATGATCCAGAAAAAGAAAGCATCATCCAGCAATTTCCCCTCAAACGGACGGAAAAAGAACAACGCTTTGCTACCTTATGGAGTATTCTAAAAGATGCCGAAGGCAAGTGGTGGGGAGGCCTCATGGGACATGGTTTGGCAAGCCTTCTTCCGGGAGAGGATAGCCTACAATTTTACCAACAATACAATGAATACCCAAGGCTACAATCAAAAAGTATTATTCACTTGCTGGAAGATGGAAAATACATCTGGGCCGCTTCCAATATTGGATTGTATTTAGTAGACAAAAATAAAGGGGTAGTACAAAAATACGCCTACGATTTCCCCTCCCCTTATTATTTGCCTCAGAGCGATGTTTATTTTTTACATCGCGATCAACAACAGACCTATTGGGCCGGAACAAATACCAATGGCCTGATCAGATTTCAGCTCGATGAACAAATGCGAGTGACCAACTATCAGCAGTATGATAAGGATGATGGCTTACCTTCATCGGTCATTTATGCCATCATTGAAGTCGAGAAGGAACGGCTTTGGTTGAGCACCAATAATGGCATTTCTTGT
>JBCCSR010000048.1:0-12860 GCA_039199865.1 Bacteroidota bacterium | reverse complement strand
TGGCCACTGTCGTTAAAATTAAATAAGAAAAAAACCATGATTCTTGGAAGCAAAATTAAATGAAAATTGTACACACTGCCCAAAAAATGGGGTACACCAGCGTACTTTTAGGGTATATGAGCGTACCCGAGGGAGGATATTAGCGTATTTTTCACACTTTCTTGGCGGCTCGAGGGTAGAAAAGAGAAAAGCTATTCCATGCTTTGTCTCCATCATCGGAGTAGGAAAAGGAAAATAAATATTGGATCTATTTTCGGGCGTTTTCTAACCATAAATAGTTAGTGTCATCGATGATACCGTCCGTTCCAATCGCTAGGCATTCAAGTAATGGGAAGGAGATTTACCAAAGCGTTTTTTAAATAATTGGGAGAAGTGTTTGACTTGCTTTAAACCAACGGCGTAGGCCACTGCCTTCACTGAGGTTTGATCTTTGTTTTCAAGCATACTTCTCGCTTCGGTCAATCTAATTTCTAAAATATATTGTGAAAAGGTCAAACCAGTGAGTTTTCTTATTTTCTTAAACAACTGTCCCCTACTGGTCGTCATCAAGCTAGCCAATTGCTCTGCGGTCAGACCAAAGCTACTCAGCTCTTTGATGATGGTTTCCTCCAATTGCGTCAACCATTTTTGTTCCTCATCGGTCATCATCGGAATGGAAGGTGCCAATTCGGTTTTGATTGAATCATCTGAGCTTTCCAAAGCACTATCTTCCTTCCAGATGGACCGGCGCAACTGACTGTTGTGGAGCAAATGCTTTACCCGTGCCATCAGTTCATCCTCTTCGAAAGGCTTGATCATGTAATCGTCTACCCCAATTCGGAGTGCATTGTGCCGATCCTCCGAATCGGCCCTGGCAGTCAACATGATCAAAGGCAACTGTCGCCATGTAGCATTTGCTTTTAGCTCGGTCGCAAATTGATAACCATCCATCACGGGCATCATCAAATCTGAGATAATCAAATCAACATTAGTGGCCTGCTTCGGATCAGCGTTCAATAAATCCATTGCAACTTGACCATTTTCCGCAGTCTGAACGTGATAATTGGAGCTCAAAACCAATTGCAGGTATTCCCGTAAGTTATGATTGTCTTCGATAATCAAAATACTGGCTTTGCTCCCTAGCGGTTGTTCACTGGCTAAAGCCAAATTGGAAGCAACCAAGTCGTCAACCGACGCTTCAAGTGCAACCTCCTCTATGCCAATGATTTCCTTTCGGGGAAAGACAAAATAAAAAGTACTGCCCTGTCCCAAAGTACTTTCCACCCATAAACGACCATTCATTAGTTCGGCAAACTCCGAGCATAGGGCCAGTCCAATCCCCGTTCCTCCCTCCGTAGGGGCATCCGGTTGTTTGGACTGATAAAACCGTTTGAAGACATGGGGCAAATCACTAGTGGCAATCCCCCTTCCGGTGTCCTTGACCCGCAACTGAATTTGATTGGCCAAATCCTCGACAACAACCTTGATCTGCCCTCCCTTACCCGTAAACTTAAAAGCATTGGACAAGAAGTTGTTGATTATTTTTTCCAATTTATCATTGTCGACACTGACTTGTAAATCTTTATCTGCCTGATAGTCTAGCTCAAAATAAACTTCATTCCGTTCGGCATGCGCTTGGAAAGAAGACACTACTTTGCGGACAAAGCTGAAAAGCATCGTCGGGTGCTCCTTTACCTCCAGTTTTCCGGATTCGAGCCGACTTAAGTCTAGAATTTCATTGATGAGGTTCAGTAGCTGATGGCCACTCGCTTTGGCAGTACTCAAAAGTTTACTTTGCTGCTCACTGAGATTTTTGCTTTTCAGTACTGAACTCAGTGGCCCCAGCATCAGGGTAAGTGGCGTTCTCAGCTCGTGAGAAACATTGGCGAAAAAGCGGGATTTCACCTTATCGAGCTGACGCAATTCCTCTGCCTGTTGTTCAATTGTTTCTTTGTCTTCTAAAATCTGCGTAGTTGCACGATTGACTTCTGCTTGTAATTGCTGCTGGGTTTTAAAAGCCTCATAACTCCGCCATTTGATGTACGAATAAATACCCGCAATGATCAACAAAGCACACAAGCCCAAAAACCAGTTCTTTAAATACAAGGGCCTTTTGACCACAATCTTAATCTTCAAGCGATCTCTCACCCATTCGCCACTGGCAGCTTGCGCACCAATCAGCAAAGTATGTTGCCCGTAAGGCAAGCGACTCAAGCGAATGGATCGCTCCTTTTGCTCCGTCCAATCTTGATCGATATTTTCAATTTTGTAGCGGTAAAGGATCTTTTCAACATTTTCGAAACTCAACAAAGCAAACTCCAAAAGAAAAAAGGGATCGCCAGGTTCCATGATGATTTGACGCGTCTTCAACAACTCTTTCTTACGATCTATCAAAAGGTTCTCATCACTGACGAATTGTTGGAAACCCGTGATGGCCATCTTTGAAGAAGAGGGCTTATTTTTATTGGAGAAATCAGCTGGATCAAAAGTCGTTAGCCCATTGAGACTACCAAAGTAAATTCGTCCTGTCGTATCTTGGAGATGCGCAATTCGATTGAACTCATGATGACTCACCCCATCCTTACGCAGATAAGTATTGACGTTGTAACTATTTTTATCGAAGCGCATGATCCCAAAATCACTGCTCATCCAGAGCTGCCCGTCTACGCCCTCATAGACGGCGTAAATATTATTGTGGGACAGTCCTTCGTTTCGGGTAAAACTACGGTATTTGTCATTGGCCTTATCCCAGCGGATCAATCCACTCCCCGCGGTAGCTAACCAGTAAATGCCCGCTTCATCCTGATAGAAATGTTGGAAATTTTCCGCAGGAAGATAAAATTCGTCTCTTCCTCCCCGCCAATAGCGGCCGATGACCTGACCTTCTCGGTTCAATTGATACAGTCCAGTATTGGCGCAGATCCAAAGATCACCCGCTCTATCTGTTCCGATATGGAGAATGAAACTGTAAGCTAGCTCGTAAAAACGACCATAACCACGAAAATCCTGAATGAGTGAATCTCCTAGTTGATACCAATACAAGCCCTCTTCCGTTCCGAGCCAATTCAATTGATCGTCCTCTTGAAAAATAGACCAGATATGTAAATCATTGGCGTTTTTTCGGGCAAAGTTCACTACTGTACTGTCTCGCTTTTCTAAATCAAATTCGACCAATCGGTTTTTCCCAATCCATATTTTTCCATTGCTCCCTCGATGTAGGGCCCGTCCCAAAAATTCCTTATCCTTTTCCTCCCGGTCGATTTTTTTGTGTTCACCATTTTTTAAATCAATTTGAAACAAACCACTACTCTCGGTATTGACCAATAATTGACTGTCTTGAACAATCATCCCACGGCAACTGTGCGGATAAAACAAATCTTGCTCAATATCTACCGCCAAATAATTGGTAAAACGATTGGGTTGAACATCTATAATATACACTCCAAAGTTTCCTCCAATCCAAGTTCGGCCAGCAGCATCAACTTCCCAGCCTCGAATGAAGGAGGATCTCAGATCCGGGTTCTCTTCCGTCAACTCGAACAGTACGCCTTCACCTGGCTTGATGACCTTCAATTGATTGTCGTGTAACAGCCAGAATAAATCTCGATCAGCACTGTAACGTATCCGCTGAAAATTAGGGACGCGATGCAAAGACTTGGGAAGTGCTTCCTCTCCTATTGCTCGAATTCCTTCACCGGGAATGACATAAAAAAACCGCTCTCGCTGATACTTCGACTCCTCTTGAGTAAACCAAAAGGTATCTCGACGCAAAAAGCAGTCTGAAGGCAAGATGGTGTGTTCGTGTAAATAACTGTTCACGACTTCTCCCCGAGCGCTTAGCTCCAAAATGGTCCGCTCATCTGCAACCCCCCAAATGGTATTTTGAGAGGAATAGGCCAAAGCTCGAAAGCTGTCGTAGGCGGCAATAGGATAAATCTTGGCTGGCCCCTGGGAATCGTGATGAATTAGGGTAGCTCGATCTTTTGTACTGAAAAACAGGGAGCCATCTTTCCCTCGCAAGATATTGGCATTGAGCTGATTGACCTGTACGGGAAAGCCATCGGTAAAATATTCTGCCAGGGTAATCACTTGATCATTGGAAGGGTCCAGCAATAATGTGGTGTCGGGATCGCCTCCGGGTCGCCCCATAAACAACCAGAGCAATCCTTCTTTATCCTGACAAATTTGATTGATCGCATTGAATTCATTACCCGACGCATCTTTGGTAAACCACTTGAAGTCATACCCATCAAAACGATTGAGCCCAAATTTAGCTCCCAACCAGATATGACCATCTCGATCCTGAAACACCGCATTGACTTCACGATGAGATAGGCCCTTATCGACTCCGTAATGGGTCACATAAGCCCGATAGGCTTGTCCATTCGCCTGAAAGGAAAGCAATAAAAAAAGAAAACTACATAAAGGGCCAAGCGAAGCAATTCGCAAAATTACAATGGTTAGTGCCTGCTCAAGAGCCTGCGGTTAAACAATTGATCGTTTTTATTGCGAAAAGGCCAAAGGCCAATCCTGTGTCCATCTTATTATTCTCTCTGGGAAATTTTAAATTACTCGACGAGCATGACGACTTCATCACTCAGATAAATGGTCCCACCTTGGATTACTTTTGCGGTAACGCCTCCATGACTTCTCATCGCATTGTATCCACCGGGTCCCAAATTGGTTTCCATCCTTGAGCAGGGATGGCACTCCCCTGTCACCTCTAAAACCACCTCTTTTCCCAGGCGAATTTTTCGATCTTTCAGGGCTTGTAGGTTAATTCCGGAGACCATTATATTTCGTCGAGTCACCTGGGGATCAATATACTCTTTTTTTAAAATAGACGCCACCACATCCAAATATTCTGCCTGAATGAGGGTAATTTGCCGTTTCTTATTTCTCCCCTTGTGGTGATCTCCTTCTAAGCCTTTCTCTACACTGACTTTTGCCGTATCAACCGATAACAATGCTTCTCTTTTTTGCCGACGCAAACCAATCCATTGGATTTGTCCCTGTTGAGGCATCGTGTTAAGTAATTCTTTCATGAGTTTCATATGCAGCTATTTTGGGGTCATCCCTCTAGTTCTTTTTCCTTTTCTACTTTCTCTATTACCTTACCCATGTAGACGATTTGGTCGCCAGCAGAAATGGAAAAGTCTTCTTTATTGAGAATCGATAAGAAATCGAGCCGGCCTGAAGTTCGTTTTAGAAAAAGTGGAATACTGTCCTTCATCCGAACCATCAATTCATACACTTTTCGAAAATGTGCTGTTGAATTGAGTTCGTACTCGTGAATATTTGGATAATCTCTAGCCGCCTCGCCAATGTTGATATAATCATCATTGGTGGAAAACAAGATGTCAATTGGCAATTTGGCCGGATCTGTTTTCATCTCCTCCGGACTCATCAATCGGAAGGTTCCTTTTTCCCCAAAGTTATGTTGAAATTTATGGCAAACGTATTGATTGACCTCCGCACTACTGGTCATCGACAACAGGAACCCCATATCGACCAACTCAAAATGCTCGTCCAAATCGTCGGTGTAAATGTTCGATTGAAAGGCTTCCAGACCACTGGACCGAGCTTTATCAATATTGCTTTGATTGCTATCAATCAGCACCACATGCCGTTTGTTGTCTTGCAAGTATTTTCCAATCAGCCTGGCCGCAGCATTGGAGCCTACGATGAGAATGCCATCCGAGCTTTCCTGAATGACTTTCAGTAAATGGGCAACCGGGCGAGCAGTCAAAGCAATGAGCAAAACGGTACCCAAAACCACCATAAAAACCAGAGGGGTAATGTATTCTGCACCGGGAATGCCTTTGTTCAACAAACGAATACCGGAAAGAGAAGCAATGCCCGCAGCGACGATTCCTCGCGGCCCCGTCCAGGACACAAAGAGTTTTTCATTCGTATTCAAATCTGCACCTCGGATGCTCATAAAAACACTTGCTGGCCGTAAAATCAGTACAATAAAAGCAAAGAGCAATAAACATCGCCAATCGAGTAGTAATTCCAAGTCGGGAATATTGATATTGGCCGCCAAGAGGATGAAGAGAATGGAGATGAGTAAGACACTCAAGGACTCCTTGAAATAGAGAATCTCGTTGAGTCGAGGGACATTTAAGTTGCCCAAAAACATGCCCATGACCACCACAGACAAGAGGCCGCACTCGTGTTCCAAGACATCCGAGACAACAAAAACCAATAAAACCAATGCCAAGGTAAATACATTGAGCAAATAATGGGGTACCCACTCCCGCTTGATGAATTGATACAAAGCCAATGCCGCCAAACTTCCCATCGCCAGCCCAATTAAAATGATCCGGAAAAAGGTAAGCAAGGCATGTCCCGTAAAATGAACCCCTCCTCCCCCCGATACAATAAATTCGTAGACCAAGACGGCGACCAAAGCCCCGATGGGATCGATGAGGATGCCCTCCCATTTCAAAACGGTCGCTACATTTCGCGTGAGAGGCACATTTTGTAAAATGGGTGCAATCACTGTTGGCCCAGTCACGATAATCAGCGCCGCAAAAAGAAAGGAAATGTCCCAGTTGAGCCCCATTATGAAATGGGTAGCCAAGCCCGCCCCCACGAAGGTGATCATACTCCCCAAACTAATCAGTCGGAGAATCGAAGGCCCCACCTCTTTGATTTCTTGCCGTTTGAGGGTCAGCCCTCCTTCAAATAGGATAATTCCAATGGCCAAGGAGACAAAATAGAAGAGGCTATTGCCAGGAAACAAGCCATGATTGATGGATTCCTGATAAATGGGTTCAATCCACTTCTGGCCATCTTCAGTCCAAAAGGTAGAGATCGGGCCCACTACAAGCCCAATCAAAATGAGGGGCAGAATAGCGGGCAGTTTGATGCGCCATGCTAGCCACTGAGCAAAGATTCCAAGAATAATAATGCCAGCAAGTTCAGTCATCTGTTTGATTAATCACTAAAAAAATACCACATGAGGATGAATGCCCATTCATCCGTATACACGATTTTACAAAATAAAAACAGGACATCAAAGAGAATTTACTAAATTAGTCACCCTCAAATAAAACAATATCCATGATTTCTGCCATTATTATCGACGATATCGAACAGGCCCGCAAAACTTTAAAGGAAGATTTAAAGGTTTATTGCCCTGAGATTGAAGTCATTGGCGAAGCCGAAGGCGTAGTCAGTGGCCTCAAATTACTTAAAGAAAAGCAGGCAGATGTTCTTTTTTTAGATATTCAAATGCAAGATGGCAGTGGTTTTGATTTGTTGGAAATCCTACCCGATCTTAGCTGTCAAGTCATTTTTACTACCGCCTCCGATGCCTTTGCGATCAAAGCCTTTCGCTTCTCAGCGGTAGATTACCTGCTCAAACCCATCGATCCGGATGAGTTGATGGCCGCCGTAAAAAAGGTGACACCACAAAACCAACCGGCAAAAGAAAGTATCGAAACCTTGTTGAGTAGTTTTAAAAACCAGTACGAAGTCAAAAATATTGTCTTACATACGCAAGAAAAGATTCATATTGCGCCAATCGATAGCATCATTCGTTGCCAATCGATGGTCAATTATACTACTTTCTACTTTGCGGATCAAACGAAACTGCTCGTTACGCGAACTTTAAAAGAATTTGATCAAATGCTTCAGGATTACGGGTTCATTCGGGTCCATCAATCTCATTTGGTCAATGGCCAACAAATCAAAGAATACATCAAATCAGAAGGGGGCTATCTCGTCATGAAAGATGGTGCCCAAGTCCCCATTTCCATGAGAAAAAAAGCAATGGTCATCAAAATGTTAGAATCGCTCTGATTATTTCTTTTTGCGCTTCTTCTCTGCCTTTTCAAGGCTTTCTTGGTAATGCTGGTCTTTTTTTTGTGCTTTCGCCTCTTTCTTCTCCATTTCCTTTTGGATAACCGCAACGAGTTCGTCGTATACAGATCCTTTCTGACTCAAAATAATCTCTTTAAAATTGTGATACCAAACTTTCATGACCCGCCCCTCCATGGCCCGCAAACTACTAATGTAGACGTTACAAAAACGGGTTCCTTTTTCCTTTTGTAATAGTTGATCAAGGTCCAGGTCAGTCACTGCGGCGTACGCTTCCTTGGTTTTCGCTTTCTTGCGAGTCTCGATATAAACGGCAGAAATAAAATCAATCTCATTGAAACCAAGTTTATACATCAGCTGCCAATATCGAGGGTCCAATAAGTGAATTTCTGTTTTTTCTCCTTTTGCATAAGTGTATTCATTGGCAAAGGATCGAAGTTGCAACAAGGTTCGAAAATCGTTGAGCCGTTTTTGCTTAAAATCATTGAGTACAAAATGGCTTTGTCCTTGTTTTTCTTCCATCACTTTATCAAAAAAAGCAGAGAGCTGGCTCTCTTTCCCCTCCATCCCTTTTCGAATCAGTATAGGAACATTTCCTTGTTTGACTACTGGATAAAAGTGAGTCAAGACGGTCATTTTATGATTCTTCAAACTCGATTTGGCCTCATCCTTCATTATTTTTTCGGCGTATTCGCGATAGGCAATATTTTCGTGCGCCAAATATTGGGCAAGCAATTGATTGCGCCATTTTTTGTCGAAAGTAATGCTCAGAGCATTGGATAAAATACATTCGGGTTCTTCCAATAACTGTCCGACCTTGAAAAAGAATTCGAAGGCCTCTTCGTAAGTAATAAACTTAATGTCCTCCCAATAAAAACGCCCTTGAATCCTGTCTAGTTGATTTGGATTTAGGCGAAGGATGGTTTCTGGCATCTTTTCAAAGAGATGCGCCTCCAACTTCTCTTTTCGTTTTTCCCCTTTTTCTTCAATGACTTTGTAGTAACGATGGGTGATGAACTTCTCTTTCCAAATCGTTTGATCCAGATAACATTTCCGTCGGATGGCTTCCATGAGATAATACACATAGGCCGAGTTATTGGGCTCGTGGATGTGGTATTTAAAAGCGTTCTCGATACAGTCAAAATAATCGAAATTTTCGAGTAGCAGCCGTAAGGTTTCCGCCTTCGCTTGTCTTTGAAATTGATGAAACTTGGTAGAATCCACCAAAAAGTAGCGCCCCGAGCGCCCTTTTTCCTTTTTCAATAATTGTTTCAAACTTTCTACGCGTCTACCAGAAACCGGATGAGTCGTTTCTTCGATCTCCCACACGTCTTCTTTTTTCAGAAGGTCATTTTCCTCCATTTGCTTCATGAGTCGATAACTCTCAAAGAGTCCGTCGATATGATAGCCCGATCGTTGTAGCCAAACTGCAGCTAGGGAATCGGCCTGCAATTCGTTGGCCACGGAAAAGCGGAGGGCCGACTTTTCGTTATTGAAGAATAGGCTGGGACGAAAATCCCCTCTTTCTTGTTTCACAAAGTTTCGAAACGAATGTTGCATGTAGTAATGGGCCAGTTCATGGGCGAGTACCCCCGCAATGGTCGCTTCGTCGAAAACCTCTCCAAATAGTCCAACATTGAAAAAGGTTCGACCACTTGGAGTCATAAACGCATTATAGCGCCCATTTTTGATGATGTAGGCATGAATGCCCTTGTCGCCTGCTAACTCGGGCGGCATCACTTTGTCCATAATCGCATTCAAATAATCTTCAAACTCAGGCCAATCACTGTAGACCGTCCCACTGGCCAATAATCTGGAAACATAGGCAGCTGAACGATCCGCAAAGCGATAGGCAGAATGATGTCGATGCCGATTGGTCAAATAGTCCGCTGAGATTCCTTGATAGATGTGTTGGCAAACACCCGCTGGGTCTATCCTAAATTCTGCTGGCAATTCGTCGCTATGGCTTCGGCCAAAATTTTCTTGGTGCTGAGCAAAAAGGAAAGCAGGGAAAAGGAGAATAAGCATTAGTTTGATGCGCTTCATATCGTATAACATTTTTAAATTTTCAATCCATTATTTGTTGAAATGCACAGGACTCAAAGGCCAGTCAATCGCTTTGAGGACAAACTGTGCTGAGTCTATCGGAGATAAACTGCAAATTTAATTCAGCATTTGTGTCAGTATGAAAATGAAAAATTAGGTCCCAAACATCGGGAATTTAGCAATAAAATTCAAGTGTTTTCCGAGCAATTTCATTCCTCCAAAATCTACACCAAATCTTCATCTCGCCATTTGTTTTGTCGATAATTCAATGCCTTGGGGGGCACTTGTTGCAAATCCAGATGATTGGAAAAAGCTTCGGGCTTTAGCCGAATTCCCCGATAATAAGTCAACATGTCTTCATAACTCGTGATGCGAATTTGGTGCTGGGAATCCGTTGAAAGATACGTCCATTGTTGAGCTTCATTTGCCGCTTCTTCCAAATCAAAAAAGTAGTCTCCTACCTTGTGTTGATAAAGCGTGAACAATTGTCCTTCTACCACAAAAGATTTGGCCGGTGCTTGGGGGTCAAAGTCGATAGCACTCCCTTCCAACAAAGTCATTTTGCTTTCCTGATAGGCTTTAATCAGGGCTTTATTTTGCTCGATGAGTAGCATTTTTTCTTCCCCTCCCCCGTCGATCAATTGCAAAAGTCGATCTGAGTTGCCATCTTTCCAATCGTATTTTGCTACGTTGAGTACCCGAAATGTTTCGTCATTTAAATGAATATAGTCATTGACTTCGGCATCGTGTACCGCCCCCAAGGGAGAAGCTATAAGGTCTTTTGGGGGCGCCATTTCTTCCCTAACGGGAGGCCGCCTGGCCTTACCAAAATTGAACTCTCCTTCTACCGCATTGTCGTTGATGCCAATGTAATTTTCTAAATGGGCTTCTATCTCGCGGAGTTTATACTTGGAAAGTCCGTTGATTGAGATCAATTTTTCATCCTTGAAATCTTTCATCCTTACCCGCAATTCATAATTGGAAAGCCCCCCTCCTTTACTCGATTGAGTCTTCTTTTCTTTGACATAGAGCTGTTCAATTTCATCCAGTGGAATAGAAGTATTGCCCCACCACCAATGAAGAGGTCTGTGAGAAACCAGAAGATAATCCCTGGTAACATCAACGAAGGTTTGGTTGAGAAATAAAGAAAGGGTATGATAAGCCAAGTAAACCCCTACGGCTACGTGTAGCAAAGGAAAAAGTATGAAGACAAATGGTGCTCCCGTTCCAATGGCGATGGTATACCAAAATACTAGAAAAGTATTCCAAATGAGGGCAAAAAAAGCCATGAAGTAAGCAATGGGAGCCCGCCAGGCAAAACTGATTTCCAGCCCCCGTTCATCTTCATAAATATTGATTTTTTTAGGTTCCAGCATGTTTTAAAAGTTCATCATTGGCACTTCTGAGACGCCGACTATATAGCCCCCGGATGATCAAAACTCTTCAGGGAAATGTGCAAGTGATCGGCGGTCCCAACATGACGCAAAGTATTCAACCCCATAAGCTTAAAATAGGTAGTCAACAAGAAATTGCGCCATTCACTACGTCCTTTGGTCCGAATATCAACCGCATGTACAAAGCCATTACTCTGAGGATAATGTAGCGAGCGCTTCTTGGTTTTGAGCCCCATTCGCTTGTAATCCTCCGGGCTTCGTTTGGCGTCAGTTAAAAGTAAGTCTTTATCCAGAAATAAAATAGTACTGATGCTCAGCCGAAGAATGGGATGCAAACTGGTGTACTCCTTTTTTACCTCTTCGTGTTTCACATTACTCCCCGACAAAAATACTAAGCCGTAGGTACTATATCCCAGCACCAAAATCAATGCCATCACCGAACGGCGCTTCAATGCGCTTGAATTGCCCAGCTTTCCCGTCAGCCTGCCGTACATAAAAGTAAGGTAAACAAACAACAATAATGTGGTCACGACAACCCCTCCTGAAATGGATAACCAGGGAGACCATACATGGTGCTCGTGAAAAAAAACGGCCCCGCGAATCAAAAAAATGAAGGGCAAGACCAGCAAGAGTACGAGTTTTAGGAGATGATAGAAGAAGCTAAGCATTTCAACTGAGGGTAATTTAAGGATGAACGAAAAGACTAAAAATTGCTGCCCGTTAATTTAAATGTTATCGCCAAGCCCCCCAAATACAATCGATATAGCTAGGAATTCTCTTGACCAAAAATAGCTTTCCACTTCATCAAATTAGGCCCAATTCCTTAAAAACTAAACAAAATTCCACAAAAAAGCACTTTCCTTAAACAAAATACAAAAATTATTCAGCCTCAAACAAAACAAACATAAAACACTGATAATCATTATTTTAATCAATGAAATCATTTTTAATCAGGGGAGTAAAATTTAACTTTTTGAAATTTTGTTTAACTTTTAATTGTAAAACGTTAAACAAAATAGTAGTTTTGTTTAAGACAACGAGACAAATTCTTTTTATTTGTTAAACAAAAAACCACCCGAGCCATGTCCACGCTAGAATTCTATACCAATTTCAACAACGTTACCACCATACTCCAATCGTTTGCCTACAATTTAACTCAAAACATGGAGGATGCACGTGATTTGTACCAAGAAACCGCTTATCGTGCCATTAAGAACAGGGATAAATTTAATCCTGGTACAAATTTTAAGGCCTGGTTGATGACCATCATGAAAAACATTTTCATCAACAATTATCGTAGAAAGGTCAAACAAAATACGATTATAGATTCCACAGACAATCAATATTTTATCAATTCGGGAACAAAGACCGTTCGCAATGATGCGGAGTCTGATATCATGATGACGGAGCTGGTCAGTATGATTGAAAAGCTAGAAGAAGGCTTGAAGGTTCCCTTTATGTTACACTATTACGGTTATAAATACCAAGAAATTGCTGATTTCATGAAGTTGCCACTCGGTACAGTCAAAAGTCGCATTTTCTTTGCTCGCCGTGATTTGAAAGATGCTATTGCTAAGCATTACCAGTAAATGGTATTTTAGTACTCATTCAAAT
>JBCCSR010000047.1:0-13010 GCA_039199865.1 Bacteroidota bacterium | reverse complement strand
CGAATTGCTGAGCGATGAATATGTCAATTTGATCAAAGGGCACTTTGCCCAGGTAATTGATCAGATCGTGACTAGAAAACAGTCTAACTTGGGAGCCATTCGACTCATGACATCAATGGAGTGTAAGATGATCGAAGCATTCAACCACACGGCTGTTGACTATCCAACTGATTTGACCATCGTCGATTTGTTTGCCAAACAAGTACAGGCCAATCCCCAAGCCATTGCATTGACTTTTGCGGGGGAAAATATGACCTTCCAAGAATTGGACGAGCGTTCCAATCAATTGGGGCACTACCTCAGAGGACAAGGCGTAAAAGAAGAGGAGCTAGTTGCCATTTGTGTGGACCGTTCCTTTGATATGATTGTCGGCTTGCTGGGGATCTTAAAATCAGGCGGTGCTTACGTACCAATTGATCCCGATTATCCAAGCGATCGAATCGACTACATCATTGAAAATGCGAATGCCAAATTTGCTCTTAGCCACCATGGATACGACTGTCTATTCGACAACTGCGAAGGATTGAAAAGCATCCGCTTGGATCTAGATTGGTCCACCATCGCTGAGGAGCCTGTGGCACCAGTTGCCAATGATTTGACTCCTGACAATCTGATGTACGTCATTTACACTTCTGGTTCCACTGGAAAACCTAAAGGCGTAATGAATCAACACTCTGGTCTGGTCAATCGACTTTTATGGACCCAGGGAGAATACGATTTGGTGGCAGGAGAAGATGTCATTCTACAAAAAACGACTTTCTGTTTTGATGTATCCGTCTGGGAATTGTTTTGGCCATTGATCAGTGGTGTAAGAATGGTGATTGCCAAGCCAGGTGGACACAAAGATAGTGATTACTTACGTCGACTCATTGAGGAGACTGCAGTAACAACGATGCACTTTGTTCCTTCTATGCTCGAAGTATTCTTACTCGATGTAGAAGCCGATGTAGTCCCATCATTGCGACGAGTACTCTGTAGTGGAGAAGCCTTGAAGCCTAGCCACGTTGCGGCTTTCAACGAAAAACTTCGCCACGTTGGCTTGCACAATCTATATGGTCCGACGGAAGCGGCAATTGATGTGACTTACTGGGCGGTACCAAGTACTTCCGTAGACAAGGTTCCAATCGGTCGTCCCGTTGCGAATACCCAGCTTTACATTCTCGATGAGTTTGGAGCAAGTACCGGAATTGGAGTACCAGGTGAACTTTACCTCGGTGGTGTTCAAGTGGCAAGAGGATATTACAATCGTCCTGAGTTGACCGAAGAGCGCTTTATCCAAGACATTTATTCTGGAAAAGAAGGAGCGAAACTTTACAAGACTGGTGACTTGGCACGCTGGATGCCTGACGGAAATGTAGAATACCTTGGCCGAATGGATCATCAAGTGAAAATTAGAGGAAATCGAATTGAGTTGGGTGAAATCGAAACGGTCATTCAACTTTCTCCCTACGCTACACAATGTGTGGTCATGGCAATGCCAGACCCAAGTGGTGACCTAAGATTGGTGGCCTACGTAGTGCCAGCAGGGGAATTCGATAAAGCAGCCATTCAAAACTTCATTCGCACTAAGCTGCCAACGTACATGGTTCCATCCGTGATGGTCGCCCTGGAAGAAATGCCGCTTACTCCGAATGGTAAGGTAGATAGAAAAGCATTGCCTACCCCTGACATCACGGCGCTACAAACCAAAGCCTATGTTGCACCGAGCAATGCCACGGAAATCGCCATTGCCGGAATTTGGAAAGACTTGCTAAAAGTAGAGCAGGTTGGTGTGAACGATAATTTCTTTGACTTGGGTGGTCACTCGATTTTGGCAACCAGAACGGTATCTGCCATTCGCAAGCAACTACAAGTAGAGATTGCGATCAAAGATATCTTTATGCAACCCACCGTTGCCTTGTTGGCCCAGCATTTGACCGCCAATGGAGACGCAGTCTTATTGCCCAACATCGAAGCCCTCGAACGACCAGAACGCCTTCCATTGTCTTTCTCTCAAGAGCGATTGTGGTTCTTGGATAAACTAAGTGGAAGTGTACAATACCACTTGCCTGGCGTCCTCAAATTTACGGGTGAACTAGACCTTGAATTGTTGCAAGCTGCTTTCCAAAATGTAGTCAATCGACACGAAGTTTTGAGAACGGTTTACCGAGAAGAAGAAGGGGTTTCTTATCAGGAGGTACTTGAGATGAACCAATGGTCAATGGACGCAGATGTAGCCCAACTCATCACGGACGAAGTGACGATCAACAACATCATCGAAAGTGCCATCAACAAGCCATTTGATCTAAGCAATGATCATATGCTCAGAGCACAGGTGATCAAAACGGGAGCAGCAGAACATTTGTTGATTTTTGTCATGCACCACATTGCCTCTGATGGCTGGTCGATCTCCTTGTTTATCGATGAATTGTCAGAATACTATCTCGCACAAAAAGAAAATAGAGTGCCTGTCTTCAATGCTTTACCCATCCAGTACGCAGATTATGCCCTCTGGCAGCGCAACTACCTGGAAGGAGAAGTCCTAGACCATAAGCTCAACTACTGGACTGATCAACTACAGTCGGTAGAACCACTGAATTTGCCAACGGACTTTAGCCGTCCACCTATACAAAGCAGTAAGGGGAATAGTATCTCCTTTACGGTTGATGCACCGCTAACTATGAAATTGAACGCGCTCTCCCGTAGAGAAGAGGCTACCCTTTACATGCTTTTATTGTCTGCTTTCAAGGTAATGTTGCAGAAATACAGTGGTCAGGAAGACATCACGGTGGGCTGTCCAATTGCCAACCGCATGCAAGCCGAATCTGAGGCCATCATTGGTTTCTTCGTCAATACTTTGGCCTTGCGTAGCGACTTGTGTGATGATCCTAGATTTGTAGATCTGCTCGCCCAAGTGAAAGCAACGACCCTCGATGCTTACGCCAACCAGGAAGTACCTTTTGAGAAGATTGTTGATAAAGTAGCCAAAGAAAGAGATCGCAGCCGTAATCCAATCTTCCAGGTGATGATGACCTTGCACAACAACCCAGATGCAGTGGACGTCGACTTGAAAGATGCCCAGTTGAGTTCGGTTTCCTACGAGCGTACAACTTCTCAGTTTGATCTTTCTTTTGATATGATTGAGACGGCAGAAGGCCTGGAGGTAGAAATCATTTACTGTACAGCTCTATTTACCGAAGCAACCATCAATCGCATGCAGCAGCATTTCCAAAAATTATTGGAAGCGATTGTTGCTCAGCCAGAAGCCAATATTGAGGCTTTGACGATGATCACAGAGATAGAGAAAACAGTACTCCTCGAATCCTTTAACGATACAGCAGTCGATTATCCACAAGAAGAGACCATTGTTAGCTTGTTCGAACAACAGGCAGCATTGAATCCAGAGGCTACGGCACTTTACTTCGAAGGAACAGAAATGAGCTTCCGTGATTTGGATGAAAAATCCAATCAGTTGGCCCATTATCTCCGCAAGAAAGGAGTCAAGGAAGAAGAATTGGTCGCCATCTGTGTGGATCGATCCTTTGATATGATTGTGGGCTTGATGGGAATTTTCAAAGCGGGAGGTGCCTACGTACCAATCGATCCAGATTATCCACAAGATCGCATCGATTACATCATCGAAAATGCCAATGCCAACTTTGCCATCAGCCACAATGGATACGACCGATTGTTTGCAAGATGTGAAGGCGTTGAAAATGTTCAACTGGACCAGGATTGGAGCAGTATTGCAGAAGAATCTGTCGCTCGCGTCGCCAATGATTTAACTCCTGATAATTTGATGTATGTCATCTATACTTCCGGTTCAACGGGTAAACCTAAAGGTGTAATGAATCAACACTCTGGATTGGTCAATCGACTCTTATGGACGCAAAGCGAATACAACTTGCAAGCCGGAGAAGATGCCATCCTACAAAAAACGACCTTCTGCTTTGACGTATCCGTTTGGGAATTGTTCTGGCCATTGATTAGTGGCGTAAGAATGGTGATTGCCAAGCCAGGTGGTCATAAGGATAGCGATTATCTCCGAGACATTATTGATGAAGCTGGCGTAACGACCATGCACTTTGTGCCTTCGATGTTAGAAGTATTCTTGTTAGATGTTGAGGCGGGTGTTTGCAACTCATTGCAAAGAGTACTCTGTAGTGGGGAAGCCTTGAAGCCAAGTCACGTTGCTGAATTCAAACAAAAATTAGCGCACGTTGAATTACACAACTTGTACGGACCTACAGAAGCAGCCATTGACGTCACTTACTGGGCGATTCCCGAAACGAAAGTAGAGAAAGTGCCCATCGGAAAGCCAGTAGCCAATACACAACTGTACATCCTAAACAAAGCAGGTAAACTAACTGCCTTGGGTGTTCCAGGTGAACTTTACCTAGCCGGTGTACAAGTAGCACGAGGTTACTACAACCGACCCGATTTGACGGAAGAGCGTTTTGTTGCCAATCCGTTTAGTACGGAGGAAAATGCCAAGATGTACAAAACGGGAGACCTGGCTCGCTGGTTGCCTGATGGCAATATCGAATATCTCGGTCGAATTGACAACCAGGTGAAAATTCGCGGAAATCGAATTGAGCTGGGAGAAATCGAGCTAGTCATGCAGCAAAGCCCCATGGTCAATCAGTGCGTCGTACTGGCTAAGCCTGATGTCAACGGAAACAATCGCTTGGTCGCCTATGTGGTCGCAGAAGAGGCTTACGACAAAGAGGCCGTTCAGACTTTCCTCAAACAACAAGTACCGGAATATATGGTGCCAGGGATCTTAATTGAAATTCCTGAAGTGCCACTGACGCCAAACGGAAAAATCGATCGGAAAGCACTACCGGAGCCAGAAGAAACCACTTTATCTTATAGTGTTTACGTCGCACCAAGAGATGAAATGGAGGAGCAATTGGCCAATGTTTGGAAGAAATTGCTGAACGTAGAAAGAGTAGGGATCCATGACAACTTCTTCGAATTAGGTGGAGACTCCATCGTGACCATTCAAGCGGTGAGCCGTGCGAAGCGTCTGGGATACACCTTGAAGCCGCGAAACATGTTTGATCACCAAACCATTGCCGAACTGTCGGCCTTCATCCGAGCCAATACGGCAACAGAAGTCGAAACGGAGCAAGGATTACTGGAAGGAGATGCCCCTCTCATGCCAATGCAACATTTGTTCTTTGAGAATGAATATGCAGGAATGGAGCACTACAACTTTAGTGACTTGATGAAAGTAGAAAAATCAGTGGAGTCGACTCAGTTTGATGCTGCAATCAAAGCCATTGTCGCACAGCATGATGCCCTCCGGTTCAAATACCAACAAGTAGAGGGAGTGTGGATACAGACCTACGGTACTTTTGAAGGAGGAATCGAAGTCATTGATCTTCGGGACGTAGCGGAAGAAAAACTCCAAAAAGCCATCGAGGAGGCTTGTGCCACGGTACAGAAAAGCCTCAATTTGGAGAACGGAGCATTGCTTCGCGTCGCTTTGATGGAAACCCCTGACTTTGAATCGCACAATCGCATCCTTATCGTAGCTCACCACTTGGGTATTGACGGTGTTTCTTGGAGAATTCTCTTTGAGGACTTCAACCGAGCCATGGCGCAAGTACAAAATGGAGAAGACATCGATCTAGGTGAAAAAACGAGTTCCTTCCGTCAGTGGAGTGCGGCCATGACTGAATACGCAGCCTCCGACAAAGTGAGTGCTGAGCAGGATTACTGGATGGATGCTGTCAAAGATTATCAAGCACTGCCCGTTGATCATGAACTGACTGAGCCCGCGATCATGAAAGATCACCATGGAGCGCGGAATAAACTCAACAGTACATTAACTGACGCTTTACTCAAAGAGGTACACCACGTCTACAATACCAAGATCGATGACATCTTACTTTCTGCTTTGGCCATGACGGTCAACGGATGGGGAGGTCAAGACAAGATACTGATCGGTATGGAAGGCCACGGTCGAGAGGATTTGTTCTCCGAGTTGAATGTAACGAAAACGATGGGTTGGTTTACCTCCATCTATCCGGTACTACTTGAGGTGAATGATCCACAAAATATCGGCGACCTTATCAAAGGCGTGAAAGAGCGCATGCGAGGCATTCCACAGAAAGGATTAGGATATGGATTGTTAAGATTCTTGCATCCTTCAGAAGAAGTCCGCAATAGCCTCAACGATACGAAGTGGGACATCCTGTTCAATTACCTGGGCCAGCTCGACGGAACGGCCAGTAGCAATGAAGGATTGTTTAGTGAAGCAGATGAATACTCCGGAGCCGACACCAGCGAAAATTATCCATTTACGACTAAGCTAGAAATCAGTGGATCGATTTTCCAAGGAGAGCTCTCCATCATTATCCGCTACTGTAGAAAACTGTACGAAGATGCGACCATCGATGCATTTTTAGCACAATACATTGCGAATTTAGAAACGATTATCAAGCATTGTCTAGAAAGTTCCGAAACCCAAGCTACGCCAGCTGACTTTGGCTTGAACGGTAAAGTAACTTTCCAAGAAATGGATGAATTTTTAAATGAGCATAGCGAGGACGATGGAGAAGAAGATGAAGATGATGTATTGTTGAAATTCTAACAGTCAAAAAATCTAAAGATGCAAGCTACAATCAATCAGAAATTAGAGGAGTTTATCGATCAACTGGTCAGCCAAAAGCTGATGCTGAAGGAGAAGAACGGCGAGTTGTTGTTGAAGAGCAATACGGGGAAGTTAACTCCCCGTCAAATTGCCCTCATCAAAAAGGACAATTCGATCGTCAACTTCATCAAGGCCAACAAGGAAGGGCTGATCAAGATCATCCGCGAAAGCTCTAATGGACAGCAAGCGAGTAGTCGCAAGTCGAGCAACATTGAAGCCATGTATGAACTGAGCCCCGTACAAGAGGGGATGCTTTTCCACGGGCTATTCAATAACGATTCAAGTGCTTACACAGAACAGTATTTATTTGACTTCAACGAAGGCCTAGATGTAGAGGCATTTCGCCAGTCGGTTGACTACGTTGTCAATAACCACAGTATCTTGAGAAGTGCTTTTGTACACGATAAATTTAGCATTCCGATTCAGTGTGTATACAAAAAGGTTGAAGTACCTTTTCAAATTCTAAACTACAGCAACAAGTCAGAGGAAGAACAAAAACTGGCGATTGAAAAGTTGTTGGAAGAAGACATGCAGAAAGGCTTTGACTTTGCCAAGGCGCCGCTGATTCGAATTATTTTAGTTAGAGTTAGTTTGAAAGCGTTTAAAATGATTTGGACGCATCAACACATTCTCCTTGACGGGTGGTCTATGCCACTCGTCATGGGAGAGTGGAGTGACGCTTACGAAGCCTACGGAAGAGGACTGACTCCACCACCTTTGAAAGTAGACAATTACGAGACCTTTATTAAATACATTAATTCCAAAGACAAACACGAAGAAGAAAAATTTTGGAAGGATTATTTGCAAGATTTTGATACCCCTTCTTTGATTCCTTTCGTGGAAAGTAAAATCGGGAGAAACAAAGGGGGAATGCTCCAGGAAATTCAATTTACTTTGAATGCAAAGGAAACGGAGCAGATCAGAGTCTTTGCCCAAAATAATCACATCACGGTCAATACGCTGGTGCAAGCAACTTGGGCCTACGTCTTGGCGCAGTATACCGGAAATCCAGATATTTTATTTGGCGTAACCGTTTCCGGGCGACCGACTGACTTGGAAGGAGCCGACAAAAAAGTGGGCATGTTCATCAACACGCTTCCACTTCGTGCCCAGGTTGATCCACAAATGGCCTTGACCGATTGGCTCGGTAAAATCCAGAAAGAGCATACCAAAGCCCGAGAATACCAATACTCTGCCATTAGTAATATTCAAAGTTGGTGCAATGTATCTGGAGATTTGTTTGACAGCATTATTGTCTTTGAAAATTATCCGATTGGTGAGGTGACTGAGCAGGAATCCCTTCTCGACATTGGTGGGGTAGAGGTCGCTGATGGCAACAACTACTTGTTATCGATCGTGGTCGCCTTTCAGGAAGAGTTGAAAGTCAATTTTAGTTTCAATAAGACCTTGTTGAATGCAGAATATGTGGAGGTGATGATGGGACATTTTAAAACGATTTTAAGTCAAATCGTAGAATACAGAGAAAATGGGGTTCAAAGCATTGGAGAACTCAGTATGTTGTCGCGGTCAGAAGAAGCCTTGATTTTAGGGCGTCGGGCGACGAAAGCCGGACAGTGGTTCAATGAAGGTTTTAAAAACCTCCATAATGCTCAGCCAATCAATACGAGATTTGAACAAATTGTTGCCGATAATAAAGCGGCAACCGCATTGATTCATGGAAAAACAAGTTATGACTTTGCTACCCTGAACCAACGAGCCAATCAATTTGCCAATGTACTCACTGCCAATGGCGTAAAAAAAGGAGAGCTAGTTGCAGTCTTTCTCGATCGAGGAATCGATTTGGTCAGTGCTTTGATGGGGATTTTGAAGTGTGGAGCCGTTTATGTTCCATTAGATACGCAAAACCCAATTGAGCGAATTTTAAAAATGATCGCCAATTGCGCTCCCCCTACCATCATCAGCGGAACAGCACAGTTGCCCATCTTAGCCAAAGCAGACTTTGGCCAATTGGTTCTGGTTGATGATTTGGATCAAGATGCCATTGATGCCTTTGGTGCAAATACTGCGACCAACGTGATTACTGCCGCTCAGTTATGGGATCAGTCTACTGAGAATCCCGACAATCAAAACGATTTGAATAGCTGGGCTTATCTTTTATTTACTTCCGGAACGACCGGAGAACCCAAAGCCGCAATTACCCGTCACGATGGTGCCCTCAATCACATTTTGGCAGAGTACGAAGCATTGGAATTGGCAGATGGATTCCGCTTTCTCCAAAGCGCAGGTATTGGTTCCGATATTTCGGTATGGCAGATTTTGGCTCCTTTGCTAAAAGGTGGTGCTGTAGTCATGATCGACAAAGATCAATTGCTGGACGTCAATACCGTTTTGCACATCATTCGAGAGAATGGCGTTAATATCATCGAATTTGTTCCTTCTTACATTTGGAGCTTAGTTGACTTTATCCTCGAAGTAAATCAACCGGTTCAATTGCCCGAATTGCGTTGGATCATGATGGTCGGTGAAGCCATTCCCGTTGAGTTGGTCAAAAAATGGAACTTGTTATTTCCATACTGCCGCATCCTAAACGGCTATGGCCCCTGCGAGGCTTCTGATGATGTAACCCAGTACGAAGTATTGAGTGACTTTAATGAAAACCAACAGCGAGTACCCATCGGAAGACCCATCGCGAATATGAATTTATTCGTATTGAATCAGGAAAATCAATTGTGTCCCATCGGTGTTGCTGGAGAGCTGGTAGTTTCGGGAGTCGGCGTCGGAGCGGGCTATTACAAGAACCCGGAGAAAACGGCTCAAGTATTTATCGACAATCCCTTTCCACAAACACTGGGTAAAACCATGTACAAAACGGGAGATTTGGGAAGATGGATGCCGGATGGAAATCTCGAATTCCTCGGACGCATTGATCGTCAAGTCAAGATTAGAGGTCACCGAGTTGAGCTGGGAGAAATCGAATCTTTCTTGCGAAAAAATGAAAAGGTATCTAGCATTCACTTAGCCGTTCATAAAGAAAGTTTAAACAAGCTAGAGTTGGTGGCTTTTGTTATCCCCAACGAAGGAAAGGAGCTTGCCAAGATTGAAAGCCAATTGCGTAGTCTTTGTCAATCGGGGCTGCCCGCCTACATGCATCCTGCTTACTACTGTTTTGTAGAAGAGATGCCGATTAACCTCAGTGATAAAATTGACGATAAGAAATTATTGAAATTGTTTGTGGAACAAGGGATTGCACCCAATAGCGCTTCCGATAATTTTATCGCGCCCAGAAATGATGTCGAATGGAGATTGGCGGAGATCTGGTCGAGTCTTTTGAAACAGGAGAACATTGGTGTTCAAGACAATTTCTTTGAAATCGGAGGCAACTCCTTGTTGGCCATTCGCCTCATGGTGCAGATCAACAAAGCCTTTGAAATCGATTTGAACGTAGCCGATTTATTTGAACTGCCAACAATTCATTTGATGATGCAGAAGATCATGTTCCAGGCACCACAGGAAAATGATGAAGTCCTCAAAGTCATCACGGGGACGGGATCTAAGCGTCCCATGTTTTGTGTGCCGGGAGCGGGAGGAAATGCGATTGTTTATGTTGAGCTAGGAAACGAACTCGGCAGTGATCAACCTTTCTATTCTTTTGTATCTCCAGGATTAGACGGACGGGTGGAGCACTTGCCGCAATCCATTGAGGAAATGGCGAGCATTTACGTAGCGCGTCTGCAAGAAGTCGATCCACAAGGACCGTATCAATTGGGAGGTTATTCCATGGGAGGAATGGTGGCATACGAAATGGCCATTCAGTTGGAACAAAAAGGCTTTGAGGTAGAACAACTCATTATGTTTGACGCCGCCGCACCGGCTTATGATACGACTACTGCGGAATATTCTGACCAACACTACAATCAAGAGTTGGTGAAACTGGCCAATGAAGTAGCTCACTTTTTTGGTAAAGAGGTCAACATCAGCGTCAACGATATTGAGTCCCTATCCAAAGAGGAGAAATTGGATTTTGCTTTGGCAAAAATCAACCGAGTCATCGATTTGAAAGCCTCAAAGACGCAGCTCAAAGTGTACATGGAATCTGGGATGAACAGTGTGCAATTGGAACATGCGTACACACCAGATAAAGTCCAACTCAGTAATACCCCCATTTTGATCATTCAACCGACCGCCAACAGTCAGGAGGATTTGGAAACCTTTGCGAAGCTGAAAAATTTTGATCCTCATTTGGGTTGGGATGAATACACCAGTGGGAAGGTGGTCTCGGTCAATGTGGAAGGTGGGAATCATGAAAATTTCTTGAATCAACCGCATGTCAAACAGGTCGTTCAACGATTACAAGAAAATTTATAACCATTAAATCATCAATTCAACCGGTAGTTCAAATAAAGCGGCTACCACCTTTAAGTGCCTAAAACTATTTTTTCTACGAAAAAAAAATAAAAATATCAATTATGAAAAACACAATGCTCTTATTATTCAGCCTTTTACTGGTTTGTCAGATGGGCCTTGCGCAGAGTGAAGTAAGTGGAACCGTCATTGGCGAAGACGAATCGCCTGCGCTTTTCGTAACCGTGGCATTGTACCATGCGGCCGACCAATCACTGGCCAAAGGCGTGGCAACGGATATGGATGGAAAATTTACCATCAAACAAATTGAAGATGGTCAATATACCTTAAAAGTAACCCTCATCGGTTCGAAAGATTACACTGTCGAACTAGACTTTCCAACGGACAATGGAAAAGTATTGGATATCCAACTCGAACAAGATGTGGTCATATTGAAAGAAGCAGTGATTACTGGAAAAGTCCCCCTCTTCATCCAAAAATCTGATCGGGTAGTGGTCAATATTGAAAACAACGTCATCGGGCTCAACAATAATTTATTGGATGTTATGAAGAGAGTACCGGGGATGTTGGTGGTCAATGATCGCTTACAAATGGCGGGTCAGGCGAATGTTACGGTATTGATCAACGGGAAGTCAACCAAGTATATGGATGTACAGGCTTTGTTGCGCAACATGCCCGGAGATAATGTCAAATCAGTTGAGTTGATCCATCAGCCCGGAGCCGAATTTGAGGCAGAAGGTACCGGACCCATTGTCAACATCATTCTAAAAAAGAATAATCTGCTCGGAACCAATGGAAGAATCTTTACCGGATACGAGAGAGGGACGGTAGATGGCTTTGTTTCCAACTTATCGCTCAGCCACTACAAGGGCAATTTGAACATCAATGGTAATGTTGGTTTCAACGAGTACGTACAATACCGTGGACTCAATATTCAAAGAGATGTCAACGGCGATAGTTATGATCAGGAAACTTTTGATCCGAATAATCCTAGAGTGTTCAATACGGGTTTGGCCCTCAATTGGGAACCGACTAGTCAACACCGTTTTGGTTTTGATGGCTGGTACAACCATAGTAATTTGAACAAAGTGGTTCGCAACAGTACGCTGATCGATTTTGCCGATGCTGGGGAGACGGATTTGAATATCAATTCTAATAACAGTGTAGAAGATGAGCAGCGCGTACTTTCACTTAACCCCAACTATACGTTTTTGATTGATACTGCAGGACAAAAAATTGATTTTGATGTCAGTTACGCAGCTTTTATCAACAAAGGATTTACAGAGCAAATTTCTCAAGAATTTAATGTTGGTGACTTTATTGCAGGACGTCGATATCTAACGGCTGGAGATACCCGAATTTTTTCTTCTAAGCTCGATTATTATAAGCCTTTGTCTAAGGCATTGAATCTACAGTTTGGTGGTCGTTTTAGTACGGCTCGACTTGATAATGATTTACAATCTTTATTGCAAGACAAAGATGCTGGGGTTTTTGAAAATGATCCTACGCAGACGAATCGATTCATCTACGATGAAGACATTGCTGCGGGTTATGCCAAGTTGGGTTTCAAGAAAAACAAATGGTCAGGAACTGTTGGTTTGCGTTACGAGCACAGCAATTCGATAGGAAATTCAGTCACCCTTGATTCTTTGGTCAATCGCAAGATCTCCAAATTGTTTCCTAGCTTTAGTTTGATGCGCAATTTGACGAGTGCCCTCGACGCTACTTTTGCTTACAGCTACCGAATTGAACGACCCAATTATGCTGCACTCAATCCTTTTGTCTACTACTGGGATCCGTTTACTTACGAGCAAGGAAATCCATTATTGCAGCCTACGATGGCCCACAGTATGAAATTCAATCTTGCTTTTGAGCGTCAGCCCTTTTTCAATATTGAATATAAGACGATGAACAACCCTATGGTTGAAGTGACGGAGCAAAATGATGATACGGGAGAGGCTTATACGACCGTCGTTAACTTACAATCACTCAACACTTTTCACACGAGCTTTTTCTTCCCACTGGATTTCATTCCTGGTATTTCTGG
>JBCCSR010000046.1:0-13019 GCA_039199865.1 Bacteroidota bacterium | reverse complement strand
CCCCAAACCGTAGAAGCCCTAACGATTTTATTGGAAAAGAATGGTACGGATCAAATCGATATGATCGTAGCTTGGGATGGAACTATGGCAAAATTGCCCATTTCCATGAAATAAGACAATGATCACAATATGATCAATCACGAAAAAGGCATCGGAGCATAACGACTTCGATGCTTTTTTCATTTTTGACGAAAAACATCCTTGGCTTCTGATAGAAATCATGTTTTTTATGAATATAAGAAGCAAATAAATTCACATCTTTGCCCGAATTTTATTCTATCGATAAATAAAAAAACATTATGAGTCTAGTAACCGTTGGGACTGTCGCCTTTGATTCTATTGAAACTCCGTTTGGAAAAGCAGATCGAGTCATCGGAGGGGCGGCCACTTACATCAGTCTGGCAGCGTCTTATTTCACCAAAGACCTTAATTTGGTTTCCGTGGTAGGAGACGATTTTCCGGAAGAGGAGTTGAAGTACATGCGCAAGCGTGGCATCAATCTGGATGGCTTGGATATCAAAGCAGGAGAAAAATCTTTCTACTGGTCAGGCCGTTATCACGACAATATGAACTCTCGTGATACTTTGGTCACGGAATTGAATGTACTGGCAGATTTTAATCCCAAATTACCTACAGACTACCGAAATACCAAGTACCTGATGTTGGGGAATTTGACTCCAGAGATTCAATTGAAAGTCATTCGACAAATGAAAAAGCGACCGAAGTTGATCGTTTTGGATACCATGAATTTCTGGATGGATGTGGCAATGGACAATCTCAAGAAAGTGATCAAAAAAGTTGATGTTCTGACCATCAACGATGAAGAAGCGCGTCAGCTTTCTGGAGAGTATGCCTTGGTGACTGCAGCCGAGAAAATATTGAAAATGGGACCTCAGTTTTTGGTCATCAAAAAAGGAGAACACGGTGCTTTACTTTTTGCTCCCAATAAGATGTTTTATGCGCCAGCGATGCCTTTGGCGAAAGTCTTTGACCCAACCGGGGCGGGGGATACCTTCGCGGGAGGATTCATCGGATATTTGGCCAAGACCAATAGCTTGTCTTTCGAAAATATGAAACGCGCAGTCATCTATGGATCTGCCATGGCTTCGTTCTGTGTAGAAGAATTCAGTATTGCTCGCTTGAAAACACTACGGGCTGCGGAAATCAATAAGCGGGTCAAAGCTTTTTCTAAATTGACTCAATTTAAGCTCTAGTCTTTTGGAGGATAGACGGGAAATGGTAGAACATTGTTGTTTCGTTTCCCGTCATGCTTCTATCCTTTGTTGGCCAACTGCCCGCATGCGGCATCAATGTCTTTTCCTCTACTTCTTCGTACCGTTACCATTACATCATTTTTCCGGAGAAATGCGGCAAAATCATCAATTCGATGGGCTGCTGATTTGAGAAAGGGAGCACCATCGATTGGATTGTATTCGATGATGTTGATTTTTACGGGAAAGCGTTTGCACAGTTTGAGCAATAAGCGAGCATCTTCTATGCTATCGTTGAAATTCTGGAAAGTAATGTACTCGTAGCTGATGCGGTTGCGGGTTTTTTGGTAAAAATACTGTAGTGCATCCATCAATATCGACAAATTGTTTTGTTCATTGATGGGCATGATGTCATTGCGCTTTTGATCATCGGCCGCGTGGAGCGATAGGGCCAGATTGAATTTGACCTGGTCATCGGCTAGCTTGCGAATCATTTTAGCAATGCCCGCAGTGCTCACGGTAATGCGTTTCGGAGACATGTTGAGGCCTTGGGGAGAGCAAATGTGTTCGATGCTTTTCAATACGTTTCTATAAGCCAGCAAGGGCTCGCCCATTCCCATGTACACGATATTGGTCAAGGGATGTCCAAAGGTATCTATGGATTGTTGATTGACCATTGACACCTGATCATAGATTTCTCCGGGATCGAGGTTGCGAATGCGTTTCATTCTTCCCGTAGCACAAAATTTACAGGTCAAGCTACACCCCACTTGCGAGGAAACGCAAACCGTGAAGCGTTTATCTGCCGGAACGGGAATCAAAACGGACTCAATCAAGTGGCCATCATGGAGTCGATACCGCGACTTGATGGTGCCATCCAAACTGCGCTGCACTTTATCCTCTGCAATCGCATTGATCGTAAAGTGCTGGTCGAGTTCCACTCTGAGATTTTTGGATAGGTTGGTCATTTCTGTAAAAGATTGCGCTCCTTTTTGCCACAACCAGGCATAGACCTGCTTGGCACGAAATGCCGCTTGCCCCGTGGCTTTAAACCAGGTAGTCAACTCTTCCAGGCTGAGTAAGCGAATGTCTTTTTTTTCCATGACGGTACAAAGATACGAGAATAGTACGGGAATCGCTCAACAAAGGATAAATCATCCAATTCTTTGCTAGATTTGGAGTTTTTCTCCAACTTCAATAATATTGTAAGACAGAAATGGTTTTAAGAGTAACGGAAATGGCATTTTGATTGTATTCGTCTAAAGCTACTTAATGGATATCTATACGCAAAAATCTAGGTGGAAATTGTACCTGGCCCTCACTGCACTTGTTATCTTGGTCATCTCATCGGTATATACCAATTATATTGCGGAACGCTTAGCCGAAGGAGAGCGAGATAAAGTAGAGCTTTACGCCAATGCTTTGAAATCTCTTGTGGGAGATACGATCAATGTCAACCGAGATGTCACCTTTGAACAACAAGTGTTGAGCATCGTCAAAGATATTCCCGTTATTTTGGTCAATGAAACTGGGCAAATATCCAGCAGTCAGAATTTTCCCGACGGAGCAGATTTGGAATCCGAGTTGGCTAAAATTAAGTCGAACGGTTTGCCGCCCTTGGAAAGTAGTGGTTATGCTCGCTACATTTATTACAAGCACACTCGTCTGCTGACCTTATTGACGTATTTTCCCATCCTTCAAGTCTTATTGCTTTTGCTCTTCGTCTCGATTGGCTACATCCTCTTTAGCTCTGCTCGTAAATCCGAGCAAAATCAGGTTTGGGTGGGCATGGCCAAGGAAACGGCCCATCAGTTGGGGACGCCAATCACTGCCATCTTGGGTTGGATCGAACATCTGAGAGCCATTCGGGAAGACGATGAAGAGGTCCACGAGGTATTGAATGAACTCAATAATGATGTCAGTCGTTTGGACTTAATTGCCGATCGCTTTTCCAAGATTGGTTCGGCCCCCGAGCTAGTTGCCGTCAATGTGTTCGAAGAACTAGAAAAGTGTCGGCAATACATGGAACGTCGAGCCAGTCGAAAAATCAAATTTGAGTTTCCAGAAGATTCCCAGCCATTGGAGGTCAATATCAATCCGCATTTGTTTGCTTGGGTGATCGAGAATCTCCTACGCAATGCACTGGATGCCATGGGAGGAAAGGGTAAAATCAGTGCGGCCGTTTACGCAGAAAAAGGCTTTGTCAATATCGATGTTAGCGATACGGGGAAAGGAATTCCTCCTTCAAAATTTAAAACGGTCTTTCAACCTGGTTTTACTACCAAAAAAAGAGGTTGGGGCTTGGGGCTTTCACTGGCCAAACGCATTATAGAATCTTATCATTCTGGCAAGATATTTGTAAAGAAATCAGGTGTAAATGAAGGGACAACCTTTACTATAAAACTCCCCAAAGATTGATCTTGCGGTGGTGAAATTGAACAAACAACATAAGTTTACACCCTCTTATCTGCTTAGCCTGCTCCTGGTCACGCTCCTGCTCTATTCGTCCACTACTTTTTTAATTGCAAGTTCTCCGACACTTTACGAAATAAAAGTCAAAGTCAAAGACGGTATCACTGGTGAAGCCCTCATTGCGGTTTCGTTGTTTACAGCGGATCATAAGTTTGTGACGTTCACCGATGTCAACGGGATTGCGGTGGTAAAAGACTTGGGGCATCGAGAAATGGTCAATTTTTCCTATGTGGGCTACAGTCCATTGAAAATACCTTTCTATCAGCTCCGACAAATGAAAGAGGTCGAAATGTTTCCCTCAACTGTTTTGGATAGTATCGTAGTCATTGGTAGAAAAGATGATCCCATTGAGGAAATTCCCTATTCTGTCGATCGCATTTCGAGCAAAGAGATTGCCTTCAAAAACTCGCAAACAACTGCGGATGCCTTGGGTGCCAATGCCAACGTATTTATCCAAAAATCACAGTTGGGTGGCGGGAGTCCAATTATTCGAGGCTTTGAAGCCAATCGGGTTTTGTTGGTGGTCGATGGAGTCAGAATGAATAATGCCATTTATCGAAGCGGTCATTTGCAGAATTCCATAACGGTCGACAATTCTATTTTAGAACAGGTTGAGGTCATCTATGGTCCTGGTTCATTGATGTATGGAAGTGATGCTTTGGGAGGAGTAGTCCATTTTCGAACCAAAGATCCTAAAGTACTTTTCAATAAGACGGGAATAGACAATCAGATGTTTTCTAATGTCTATCTTCGCGGTTCGAGTGCCAATAATGAAAAAACGGTTCATCTCGATCTGGATTATCAGAGCCGCCGTTGGGGCTCTTTTACCAGTCTGACCTACGCCGATTATGGCAATCTAAGAGCCGGTGCAAATCGTCCGGCAGACTTCCCCGACCTGGGCAAACGATTTTATCATGTTGTCCGGGAAGAACAGGATATGACCTTGGGCCCCGTTAGCGACCCCAATATTTTGCGAAATACGGCCTACAATCAAATTGATCTCTTACAAAAGATCAAATTCCAACCCAGCGACAGTCTGTACTATGTTTTCAACTTTCAGTTTTCAACCTCAAGCATCATTCCTCGTTATGATAATTTGATAGATACGGTGCAGAATGCCGTCGACTTGAAGTTTGCCGAATGGTATTACGGTCCACAACAGAGGTTATTCGGCTCTTTTAAAATCCGTGATCTGAAGTCAAAATTAATTTACGATAAGGCATCTTACATTGCCTCGGTCCAGAAAATCGATGAAGATCGTTTGCAAAGAAAAAATGAGGCGACGCGGCGAACTTTCAATTTGGAAGATGTCTACGTTTTCTCTCTTACGGGGGATTTTGATAAATCTTTTGGGCGAAAAAAGCGGAGTATGTTATCCTACGGTTTTGAGGGCAACTACAATCTGGTTTTTTCCGAGGCGGGTAGAATTACCATGAATACCGGTGCCGTATCCAGAGGAGGGGTCTTTACCCGCTATCCCAGCAAACGCAGTTCCATGTCGGCCCTGGCCGGATACTTCAATTATCGCTGGAAAACCAATGATTCTGTTTTTTCTTTTACGGGAGGATTGCGCTATTCGAATGTGCGTTTGTTTGCTTTGTACGATGAATCAGATCTTAGCCTGATACAGTGGCCAGACAGTTATATCAATGGTGGCATTACTGCCAATAATAGTGCGTTGACTTGGGGATCTGGCATTACCATCAACACCAAAGACAAATGGCAGTTGCGTCTCTTAGCGTCAACGGCTTTCCGTTCGCCTAATATTGATGATTTTGCCAAGATTCGGGTCAAAGGCCAGTTTGCGGTACTTCCCAATACTGATTTAGCCCCCGAGCATTCGCTCAACGGAGAGGTGACCCTGGCCAAGCAATTTGGTCGGATGAACAATAAAAGAGGAACGACCCTCAAATTGAGTACCACTGGTTTTTATACGTTGCTCAATGATGTAATTGTCAGAAAACTAGGGGTACATCCCAGCGGCGACAGTTGTATTGTGGTCGATGGAGAATGTTTTACGGTTCAACAGAACTTCAATGAAAACAATGGTTTTGTTTATGGCGTATCTAGCAATATGGAATTCAAAGTCAACAACAACTGGATTTTTCGGGCAGGAGTGAATTACACCAAAGGTAGAAGCGAATTTACCTACGAGCCAGAAGACAAAAGTTTTCCAGCCGTAGATACTTTGGTTCCTTTAGCGCACATTCCTCCGATGTACGGACAAAGTAGTTTGGCCTATCAAAGCGAACGCTTTCGGATCGAGGCACTGATGCGGTTCACTACCCCAAAAAACGTGGATGAATTTGCCGTCACCGGGGCCTCTTATAATGAAGACGGAGTGTTGATTTTAGATCGGGGGGGCAGTTCCGACAATTTGGAATTCACGCCCTTTATCCGCGACGAAGCTGGGCAAATCAATTTCGTGGGTGCACTAGGTTGGACGACGCTCAATATTTACTCCTCTTTTAAATTTAACGATAAATTTAGCATTGACGTTGCACTAGAAAATATTACGGACGTCCATTACATTCCATTCTCTTCGGGCTTGAGTGCGGCAGGTCGCAATTATATTGTCACTCTACGGGGCACTTTCTAAGTCAAATCACCCCTCTTGATTCCTCCCAGCTATTCTTTGTTTAGGATTTTGCCACGAGTTGTTTGCTGCAGTGGTGGATTGTTGATCCATTGAATCCCGATATTCCCACTTTTAATTTATTCGTCTGTCACTTTCGAATTGGTCGGGCCGCTAGTAAAGAGAAAATACTTATATTGTGTGTATCTAGTAAAGTAAAAGGCAAATGGGTATAGAATGGAGAAAACCATGAAATGCATTATTGTCGATGATGAAGCCAAGAGTCGGAGTATGTTGAAAACACTATGTGAAAATTACTGCGACGGCTTGAGTATTTGCGCATTGGCCGCTTCTGTCAGTGAGGCCATTGAGTTGATTGCCGAGCATGCCCCTGACCTTGTTTTTCTGGATATTCGGATGCCAGTGAAAAGCGGCTTTGACTTGTTGGAATATTACGATACGATTCCTTTCGAAGTGATTTTTACTACTGCATACGACCAGTACGCCCTTCGTGCCTTTAAATATTCTGCGGTGGATTATTTACTCAAACCCATTGCGGTAGACGAACTAAAAGCTGCGGTAGAAAGGGCGCGATCCATGCTGGGGCACGGCGAAAAAACGGAACAGTTGAATTTATTGAAAGAGGCCATCAACAATGAAAAGATCAATAAAATCGCTTTAATTACCCTAGATGGTTTTACCTTTGTACGATTCAACGAAATTGTTCGATGTGAGGCCCAGGGCAATTATACCTCGGTTTTCTTATCGAATGGCAATTCGCTTTTAATTACCAAAACCTTGAAGCACTACGAAGAAATACTGGTAGAGAAAATGTTTTTTCGCATCCACAAATCCCATTTGATCAATCTTAATTTCGTTCGTCGTTTTATCCGAGGGAAACAGGGCTTAGTTGAGATGAATGATGGGACACAAATTGAAGTATCTTTCAGAAAGCGAGATGCTTTGCTCAAAAGATTGGCCGCTCTCTCCTAAAAACTGATCCGTGCAATGAGGGAAAAGACATGGTTTTTCCGTCTTTACATTGTACGATGATCTAAATCGCTTAAACCTCAGTCGCCTAATATACGTTAAACTTCCAAGTGGTTCTAGAAGTCTAAGTACTGACCAGAATAGCTTAGGAATATTACTCAAAGCCTTAAAAGACAGTAAAACACTGAAATATGTGGAGGTTTTTTTTCATTTATTGCATTGTCTTATGCTCCGTAGAATCGCCAGTATGGGGGCAAAAAGTTCAATGGGCCAGTGAGATTATTAATTTTTCGTCTGAATATTTGGCCGAGGGAGCCATCGCTACCCAAGCGCTTGGAAAAGCCAATGCTATGAATGAAGGCGGGCAGCAATTGGCTTGGGGACCTCGTCAACCAGAAAGCATTACGGGAGATTTTATACACGTTGGTTTTACGGAGGCAATGAGGATTCGACAGATTGCCATTGCTGAAAGTTTACATCCTGGTGCCATCTCCAGAATCATTGTGTACTACACAGATGGAACAAAAGAGAAAATATACGAAAACAAATTTCCACGTTCGATCTTAGCACCCAATCGACTTTTTACCACTCAATTTGATCTGACGCCCAAAGCAGTCAATCAGCTTCGCGTTGAGCTAAAAACCAAGGCGGTCAAGGGGCGAAATATGATCGATGCCATTGCCATTTCCAATAGTACTGATCCCGTTAGTTTGGAGGCCAGCCCCAAATTGGCTAAAAAGCAGGCCAGCCAAGCCGAATCGCTGGGTAAGATGATCAATTCGACCTATTCCGAGCGGATGCCCCTCATCTCACCAGATGGGAATACTCTTTATTTTGCCCGAACTGATCATCCACAAAACATTGGAGAAGAAAACAATGATGATATTTGGGTCGCTTTTCAACAAGCCGATGGCTCTTGGACTCAGGCGGTTAATGTTGGTGCTCCACTGAACAATCGCCTCCACAACTTTGTGGTAGCCGTGGCTCCTTCTAATGATCGGATTTATCTAGCCAATGAATACCAGTCCAGTGAACGCAATGGCATTTCGGTCGCACAAAAAAATGGACGAAGTTGGTCAAGGCCGGAAGCCCTAAAAATCAAAGATCATTATAATAATAGCCCTTTCGTGAGTTACCACGTCAACCTTGATGAGAATATCCTCTTAATGGCAGTTGATCGCGACGATTCTTATGGCGATATGGATATTTACGTCTCTTTTAAGGAGAAAGAAGGTACTTGGTCTGCTCCCAAAAATTTGGGGGCTGATATCAATACGGTTGACGTTGAGAGCAGTATTTTCTTAGCCGCAGATAACAAAACCATTTATTTTGCCAGCAATGGAAGAGGTGGTTTGGGTGGTTTGGATATGTTTCAGAGTCAACGCTTGGATGATAGCTGGACCAACTGGTCGAAGCCCCAAAACCTCGGTCAGCCCATCAATGGTCCGGGAAATGATTACAATTATTCCATTCCTGCCTCTGGTGATTATGCCTACTTTTCGTCGGAGGATGCCAATGGCAATGCGGACTTGTTTCGGATTAGCTTGCCCTATCATCTGCTTCCCGACCCCGTCGCCTTGCTCAAAGCACAAGTCATCGATGCCAGTACCAAGCAACCAATTGACGCAGTATTGAGGGTCCAAAATTTAGAGGATGCCACGGTCGATCGCGAATTGGAAGCTCAACAAAATGGCCGTTATCAGGCTGTTTTGCCCGTAGACAAAAATTTGGCGCTAGTAGCAGAGCGGGAAGGCTACTTTTCCGTAAGTGAAGCGATGGAATTGACCGATCAGAGTTTGGAAGAAATGGACGGTGACCAGGAAATGCTAGCTCAACTTGAGGGACCTCCCTCTTTTAACTCAGCCGCCGCCGAACAAATCCGATTGCGCCTTACCAAGTTAGACTCCGAGTTAAGACAGTTAGAAAAAAAGAAAAGTTCTAAAAGTGTCAAGCCCAACAAAGCAGCGGCTCGACGGGCCTTTCGGCAAAGTGATCCGGAACTAGATGCCCTACGACATAAGTATACCCAGGCTATTCGAAAAGAAAGTCCTCAGAAAAAAACAGATCAATTGACCAGCAAAGGAGATACAAAAGTGGATGAAGAACTGGAAGAGATGAAGCGCAAATTTAATTTGTACAATAAGAAGAAGGAGGAAGATGAGGAGGAATATCTGGATCTCGAGGTGGGCGTTGGAGAGTTGAGTGATGGTACTGAAGAAGATTCGGAAGACTATGGTTTTTTGGACTTGCAAATCAAACTTTGGGAGCAATTGGAGCAGGAATTGGAGGAAGAAGTCAGGTTGAAGCTCAAAAAAGATTTATTGAATGAAGTGGAAAAAAGTGTAGAACGGAAATTAAAATCTGAAATGAATATTGCTACGCGTTCGCGTTTAAAGCAATATGTACTTGATCTTAATCGGAGCATTAAAAAGAGGTTAAGAGAAATAAAGAAACGCGCTCCCCAAAGTCCCTCTAAATCTAGCATGGCATCTTTTGAAAAAGAAATGAGTCGAAAACTCGAGCCCAAGGTACGTAGAGAGTTGAGGGCTCGATGGCGCCTGGTGACCAAGCAAGTATTGCAAGCTGAGTTGGAGTATCTGATTAAGAAAGAAGAGGAGCAAAGATTGCGACAGGAACTCGCAGCCAAGCAGAGAAAAGAGATTAGAGCGGAGCGCAAGTATAAGAATCGTCAAATGCAAGAAAAGTCGGTACAACTTTCAAAGCCAAATCAACCGCTTGAAAGAGGCGGGGATTATCAGGAACTGCGTAAAGATATTTTGTTGATTCCCATCAAGGAAGGGCAAATTTTACCCATGAATAATGTCTTCTTTGACGCCAACAAAGCGACCCTTAAATCGGCTTCTACCGCAGAGCTAAAACGGGTACTGGCTTTCTTAAAAAAGAACCCTCAATTGGTGGTAGAAGTTGGAGGCCATACCAACGGTTGGTGTAGCCACGTATTCGCCAACCAGTTGTCTTTAGACCGAGCTAAGGCAGTAGCCGACTATTTCATTGATCAGGGAATTGATATCGATCGGATTCGTCATCAAGGCTATGGCAAAAACCAACCGCTTGCCACTAATGATACGCCACAGGGACGCAAAAAAAACCAAAGAGTAGAATTAAAAATTTTGGAGATTAAGGAATAATGAAACGGAGTTGTTCATCCCTTTTTTTCAAAAATATTTACCTAGCATCAAAGCTATATACCAAATATGAAATTCGTTGCTGAAGCCATCATCGATGGTATGATTGAACAACTAGAGCAGCAGGAGCAGGAGGCAAAAATCATACAACTAGAGGAAACCCAGCCCGCTGTTTTGGCCTATCTCTTGTCAGAAAATTTTCAAAGTTTTTCAGAAAAAGAAAGAGATTACTTATTCTTTCTATCCTTGGTTGTTTGCCTATCCGTACGGAGCCTTCACCCCACTACTGATCCCATTAGTGAAGCGCAAATCGATAAGGCAGAAGTGCTCAATTGGGATAAACTCGAAGGCATCAAGGAAAAAAAACTCAGAGATCGTTGGACCCCATTTTTTACGGATTATCCTCAGGAAGATTTACTGGCATTTGTCGAAGACGCTCTGGAGATAGACGAAGAGCAAGAGATGAGTAGAGAAGTACGAGAGATCATCTTTATTAGTATGAAGTCGCTGATTGATGCCTTGATCAATGCTAACTGATTGGTCGGGAAGAAAAGCAATAAAAATTATTTACCTCATAATATGTCGATCAAAATTATTGAAATCAAAGCCAAGGCGAGGAATGTGGATAAAGTAAGAGCAGTGTTGCAAGAAAAGCAAGCAGATTTTAGAGGGCTGGACCATCAGATAGACACTTATTTTAAAGTACCTAATGGTCGGCTAAAATTGCGAGAAGGCAATATCGAAAATACTTTGATTCATTATCACCGTCCTAATCAGGCAGGACCCAAAAAATCAGAAGTAAGTTTGTATCGTACACAGCCAGATATTACGCTTAAGGGCGTATTGACTGCGGCGTTGGGTATATTGACCGTTGTGGACAAACAGCGCGCCATTTACTTTATCGAAAATGTAAAATTTCATATTGATGAAGTAAAACAGTTGGGGCATTTCATTGAAATTGAAGCGATAGATGAAACGGGGGAGCTTAAAGAAGAATTGTTGCTAGAGCAATGTAAGTATTACATGAGCTTGTTTGGCGTGATTGAAAATGATTTGTTGGAGAACTCGTATAGTGATATGATGATCGCAAGAGGGTGAATTTTTAAACATTATAAATACGGTTTAAGATGTTGTAAGGCACCTTCCTAAGTTTTATTTTTGTTCGCCTTCTATTGGCGAAGTCAACTATTTTTTTTCGTTTAAAAGCTTTGATAGACAGAAAGTATTGAATAAAAATAAAAAATATATTTTTTAAAGCTTTGTTCTTTGGATTTTATCCCCTTATCTTTGTACAACCTAATCCACTCAAGCAGTCTTTAACTGCAAAAAATAACCACTCCTTAATTTACACCAACCACCTTTCCCAAAAGAAGTATCTATTGGAAAATCATTTTCCTTTAATATTCCGCTAATCGGAATATCACTCTCAAATTTATTTAATCATTTGGAATAAATAAAATGGAGCGATAGCGTCCATGTACGAATAAGTAAATATTAGGTTTTAACCTTTGGACGGCTTCTGGCAAATTTGCGTTCCAGCAACTCTAAAACCACCTCCCATAAAACTTCATACGGTACAATTTCTATTTCTAGATTTTGTCCCATCCGACTTGGAGTACCAACAAGTTGTTGATGCAATTTGCTTGAATGCCGAAGTACTGCCGCTTTGTGAAAACGATATCTTGGAATTCGCAATAGCATTGTTATAAAAATCTTGGCGCGAAAAAGGTTTTTGCTTTTCAGGTAGCGTCGTACATATTTTTCAAATGCTTCTACAGCGTCGATTAGTTTTCCTTTTCGATTGACAACCATATGCAGGATCTGTACGATCATGATGTTGATGTTATTTCCTGCCTTGTCCTGAGAAGCAATAGGAAGTTCATTGAGAAATTTGGAAAGTTTGAAATACTCTTGTTGTTCAGACTCGATGTGTCCGGTTTTGTAAAAAAAACTGAGGTAGGCTTTAAGGATCAACCAAGCTTCACCGAGACTTCGATACATTGTTTTATTATCCTTTTTAACGGCTTGGTAGAAATGATAAGCTTCTTGATATTTTTGTTCATGAAAACAAAGAACGAGATGGTAATAATTACAGAGGCTCCAATTGGCAGTGCCTCTTGTAGAAAGTTCAATTGCCATTGTAATGTTATCACGAGCTTCATCATATCTATTGAGTGCTAGTAAAGCAGGGACAACACGATAAAAGAAGTTATATCTACGATTGGGATATTGGGAGGACTTGAAAAAGGAATTGGCTTCGTAGCACACTTTAACGACTTTAGCATAATCATAGAATGCATAATGGCGTGCTATAAAGATGATATACAAAAAGACATTGATACTCGCAGAATTATAGTTTAAATCATTTTCAAACTCAGTACAGTTTTGATCCAGCTCAATTAAAAACTCATCAGGCATATTTCTGGAGTAGTTTAAACTGACAACATGTTTTGAGTAATAGGTTTTGACTTTATTTTCGATTCGAGTGCAGTCTAGTTGTTGCTTAGCGATCTGGTCATATTTTTCTGACTCACTGAGGTTGTGCTGATAAAGCGCCATGTAGTATTGTAACTCTTCTGCAAGCATGAATGCGACTTGGTGCAGATCGTAATTGAGTGCAATTTT
>JBCCSR010000045.1:0-13069 GCA_039199865.1 Bacteroidota bacterium | reverse complement strand
TTTTGGGTTTGGAAAATCAACAATCAAGAATGGCAATGCGCTTTACAAACAATGTAAAATCCTTTTAGAAGAAATCGCTGCAAATGCTTATCTTTGATTGTTGATTTTTTTAAAGTAAAATCCTTTAAAAATCTGCTCCAACTGAAATCAAACCCATGGTGATGAGCATCTTTAGAAGATCCAGTATAATCATTTGTAGTTTCCTGATTTTAAATGTTTTTGGACTCAAGGCGCAATCCGATGGCTTTAGAGCTCAACGAACAAAAATGGCTTTGTTTAATGTAGGCTTCAATGGCTTGTTTGGTGGGATCGGCAGCTTGATCAACAAAAAAAATGGGGAAGCGGGTTTTAAAACTTTTGTCAAGGGATTTTACCAGGGGGCGATTGGAGGAACAATCAGTCACTACGGACTTTCGATGTCTCACTTGGTACAGTCAAAACAAAATATTGCGTATGCCTGGCCAGCCAGATTCGTCAATGCCATGGGGAGTTCAATCGTTCAAAATGCGGCAGAAAACAAGCGAATGTTTGAGCGTTTGCATTTTAATTTGTACCTCTTCAGACTAGAGTACGCTCCGTATCAAAAAAAATTTAGGGCCAGACTTTTCACCTCCTCACTTTATGGCCTACTTACGGTTGGCGGCGGCAACAGATTTGACTGGGGTATTTCTTTGAAGTCAGGCATCTTTTTCTTTGAGTCTGAAGGAAGATTACAAACGCCAGTTGGCTCGGGAAGGGCTACGGGGCAGGTCAGTACCATTGGAATGCGAGCGGATATCCAGGGAGATGCCTTCTATGAAGTCTTCGCCGAAGAAGTGGCCCACATCCAACAATACGACAAAAAAGTAATCGGCAATGCCTTTGCTGCGCCACTCGATGCAAAATGGAAGCGAGAATCAAAGTTTTACAGAAATGCATCAAAGTACATCTACCTCGATTTGAATGGCCCTCTATTTTTTATCGCCTACTCCGTTGAAAATATCAGCAAGTGTAATTTCTTCGAACAACAAGCCGTCAACTATGCCAATAGAGTTGTAGATCGATGTGATTGACGAAAAAGGGATAGGGCGGCTGACTGGATGATTCAAATGTTTTGTTCCCTGCTCTTCGGTGGATGTATCCATAACTTCTGATGTACCCTCGAGTAGCATTACCCCAATACAAAAAGGAAGGAGGAAATTGAAGCAGGTTAACAAATAAAAAGCAGATATTCTTTGGTGGAACAATTGATTTTTCATACCTTTAAAAGTATTAAAGTAAAAGTGAACTCGAATAAAAATATTCCGTTTCAATTTTCCTTCTTTGATCGCTCCAAAATTGTATTGGAGCAACCCCTTCCAATCCTTATTTGCTTATCTTACTCAGAGCCGTTTTAAGACAATGGCTAAACACTGTTACTTTCTTCAACGACTTAGGTTTAATTCATCAGATCATTTGTTAAAATAACAATCAATTAAAGCTCAGAAAAAATATTACATCATCGGACTGCTACTGGTAGTATTGGCCAACTCCTTGTACCGTTGTACCTTAGAGTTTGCCCACTTGTTGAGTCACGATGGCATTCCCGATCATAGCCTAGCTTCACACCGTGATGACGTCGGTCTATCTCATGGTCATGATTTCTTGCAAAAAGCTCAGATGACCATTGAGGACAATGCACCCGACTCCCCCATTCATCACTCATCAAATTCATCCGTAAAATTACATCTTATCCTCCCACAAAATACTGATAACCAATTGATTACAAAACATAGCATACCGTATAATCGGCCTGCTTACCAAGAAGTATTCTTCCCCATCTTGTACATTTCTCCCCTCATTGATCCACCAGATTTGGGCTAATTTCATATCCAACTGTAGTCTGTCTCGAAGATTGACTGCAATGCTTATTGGTCTCTAATTCGAAACTGGTCGTCCTAGTAAGACTCCAGACGAGCGTACTATTTGATTCAAAGAGGTCGTCTTTGAAATGGCCACACCTGTATCCAAACAATAAAATTACGCAATCGAACTAGAGCGTTGAATTCCTCCTCAAATCATAAAGCTTTGGCCAAGTCAATGCTTGTCAACTGATTGGTATCGAAGAGATATTGGATCGACGAAAAAGCAAACTCAACCAATGGGTCAGTACACTCATTGGGCCAAAGTTACAATACTCTAAAAATGCAATCTATCAATAAAATTACCCCCTTATTCCTCTTACTTTTTCTCCTATCATTTTCGACGATAAATGGTCAAAACACTGCCACTATAAAAGGTAGTGTGCTGACCAAATCTGGTACTGCTTTGGTCGCGGCAAATGTCGCCATTGAGGGCACTACTAGAGGCGCCAGTACAGACGCCAATGGAGCATTTACGATTACGAATGTTCCACCTGGAATATGCAATCTAGTCATTAGCTCCGTTGGCTATGAGCCCTACACTCAGCAACTGAATCTTAGTACTGGTGAGGTCACAACTATGAACATCAAACTTGAGGCGGTCAGTATTCGACTTAGCGAAATCTACATTGCGGGAGCTGCTCTAGATCCTGCCAATCGAACCATCACGGTCAACGAAATCGACCTAAATACCATCAAGGCCCTTAATGTCGATATTCCCATTCGCATCCTTGAGCAGATCCCCGGTGTAGACCTTTCGGCCTACAGCCAAGGTGGCGTTGCGGATCAATTTTCCATCCGAGGTTTCGGTGGTGCTGGCCACGAAGGCCAAGCCGGAGTACAAATTGACGGGGTATCGCTCAATGAAGCAGAGGGGCACTCCGATGGCTATGCCGACCTCAACATACTCATCCCCATTAATCTCGAAAGTGTAAAAGTATACAAGGGCCCCTCTTCCGCTTTGTACGGCCGATTTGCCGAAGGAGGGACACTCGCCTTGGAGACGCGCAAAGGAGGCAACTACCAAGACTTTAGCTTCAGCGGTGGATCCTTCAACACCTTAAATACTCAATTCGCCCTCGGTCGAGAAACAGCACTTGCAAAAACTGGTCAAAACTTACATACCAATCTCGCCTTCCAATTATTCCGATCTGATGGCTATGCGGAAAACTCTGATCAGCTAAGAGGCAACATCTCCGGCCGAATTGGATACGACCTTTCCGAAAAGACCGATATTGCCGTATCGCTGAGAGGCCACTCCAGCGTATGGGATGCAGCGGGCTATATCTCCGTAGAGCAATTGGAAAACGAAACACTCAGAACAAAACAGGATGCCAATGGGGAAGACGATGGTGGAACCAAAGATTTTTATTCCCAACGCATCGACGTCAACCACAGTTTTAGCGATCAACTCAGAATGCTCGTCTTTGGCTATGCCGTACAACAAGATTTTCGGCGCTTCGCAAAATTTGGCTTCGACCCTGGCGGCCAAACCGAGCGATTCAATACCCGCAACGTCTATGCCGCCGGAGCCAATCTCAATGGCCGGAGCCAACTTGGCACCATTGGGCTGGACTGGATTACTGGGCTGGAATACTACAGTGAAAGTACAGATCGGATGCGCTGGAACGCCAGCAATCGCGTGCGCGGTAATCTATTCCTGGACCGCCAATTTGATGTGCAGACCGCTTCGCTATTCGGTCAAGGAGAATTTAATTTTAGCAAATACTTGCGGGCATCGATTGGACTGCGCTACGATCAATATTTTGGTTCCTTTACCAATAGTGATCCTGATGTCACTGCATTTACGCTCGACATGAATACCCTGTCTAATCTTAGTCCCAAAATTGGAATCAGATCTACCCTAGTCCAAGGTTTCGATTTGAGAGCCAGCGTATCCCAAGGCTTTACCTTGCCCAACAGTACCCTAAAGTACGAGCCCGATAGTGATCTCGATCCTTCTGTACTTTGGCAATATGAATTTGGCGCCAGGTATACCGGTACAGAATGGTTGATGATTGACGTAGTTGCTTGGATGCTCAATACGACCAACGAAATATTTGAAAATCCTCCAGGATCTGGTGACTTTGTCAATATCGGAGAGACCTCTCGAATGGGTATCGAATCTGAAGTGATCATTACTCCGATACAAGGACTCAGACTAAGAGGGACCTTTTCCTACACCGATACTGAAATTCAAAACAATCCGGATGAAGCCGTAGAGGGCAATGCCATTACCAATGTTCCTCAATCAATCGCCACCTTCGATCTATCCTATGCATTACCGAATGGAATAGGAGCGCGAGTACTTTTTAGAGATGTCGGATCCTACTTTACCAATGGCGCAAATACTGCGAGTTATGAGGGATACAGCGTGACCAACCTTTTCCTTTTCTATAATTTCAACCAACAGTCAGCCAATCAAGGACGCGTGTTTGTAGAGATCCGCAATGTATTTGATGCCATGTACGCCGAAGTAGCATTTGGTGGTCCGGGATCACAAATTTTAACGCCCGCTCCAACTAGAAACATCATGGCCGGGGTCAACTACAATTTTTAACCACAAATCAAACTCAAAATGAAATCTATTCAACAGCTATCGCAATGCTTCATTTGCATCATCATCTTAGCACTTTTGATCGGATGTGGCCATGAGCACGGTCCAAACACCCATACCCACGACTCAACGGATGCGGGGCATACCCATGCACTGGGCGAACGCGATGACGGTCATAGCCACTACGACGATAGTGAAAAACGACCTCCCTTTACCTATCTCAGTATGAATGGTGAATTTCATCTCAACCCAGGTGATTCCATGTCGCAAAATGATCCACGCAATCCGGGGCGCCTCATTCTGGAGACCAGTGCTGAAAAGGGATCTCTGACCAAAATGACCTTTTTTGATCACAAGGATTTACAAAAGAAATTAGCCGAATGTGGCTATCGTTTTATTGGCAGCAGACCTGACCCTCACTACTATCCCGAACAATCGAAGACATCGATTTGGGATGTATTTGAAAAAGTGGAGGACTTCTCCGGGGATTGCATCAGTTTCAAGTATGTGCTATCTCGGTCTCCACACGGAGACCCCATACACATGCACCTTCGATATGGCGATGATGCAGAACGCGTCCTAGCCATGAGCAACGATGTAGAGGATAACCAATTTAATCCCTGGTGGGCGACCTATTGCGATATCAACCGAACAACGGCTTGTGATTGAGCACTAGGCCTAAGTCAAGGCGATGAAGGAAAAGTGAATTTGGACGAGAAGTTCCAAATTCCTTTTCCTTTCATTTTATTGATTCCTAAAAAACAAACTATCTCGGACAAAATCAAAATCAGTCAAAGTATGCAAAAAGGCAACAATCGCTTCCTTTTCGCTTTCTTCTAAAGGAATGCCTAAACGGTCCTGATTGACAAATGCATCATCGAGTGTCTCGTGATAGACCATGCCCTTGTCGTAGTGGTCGAGGACTTCTTCCAACGTATTGAATCTTGCATTGTGCATGTAGGGAGCAGTCAAAGCAACATTCCGCAAACTCGGTACTCTGAATTTACCAATGTCGGAGTTGAGAGCAGTAATACGGTGTCGACCTTTGTCGGCAAAGGTGGAGTCCAAACCATTGTTGCGATAGGAAAAATCAGTAAACAATTCTCCGCTGTGGCAAGAGCCACATTTTTCTCTAAAGGTAGTCATTCCTTTCAACTCCAATGCAGTGAGGGATACCTCTTCGCCTCGAAGCGACTTGTCGTATTTACTGTTGGCAGATACCATCATGTTGGTGAACTGTGATAAGGCATACAAGGTATAGGGCAATGTAATTTCTTCAATACCGAAAGCATCCCTAAACCCATTCCGATATTTTTCTTTTGCGTTCAATTTGCTCACAATATTTTCTACCGTTTCGCCCAACTCAAATTCTGCTTCAATCGCATTGATCGGCACAAAATCAAGATGAGTCACTCCCCCATCCCAAAAGAACTCTGGAAAGAATGCCAGATTGGTCAAGGAAGGCGCATTGCGACTGCCCAGTAAATTGTCTACACCTACACTCAAAGGATGAGCGGGAGAATCGGCAAATGCAGTGGCTTGAATGTGACAATTGTTACAAGAGGTCGAACCATCTTTAGACAAAATGGGATCGTAAAACAACGCTCTTCCAAGTTCAAAACCCGCTTTCGTTACTGGATTGTTATCAAAAGTATAAGTGGCTTGAGGAAAATGATCAGGCACCCGAAATTCATAGCGGTTGACCGGAAGGATGAATTCCTCATCATCCGAACACGAAATATAACACATCAATACCAAACAAGCCCAGTAAAGTGCTGGGCTTGTCAAAATATTATGTCTTTTCATCTGCTTAAAAGTTTTCAGTAGGTGGCTTTTTAAGGAGCTTACAATTAAATTTCTCGTTGAACTCAGATGGGATCGTAAAATTTTTATCACTATTGGTGGACATGATCCAAGCTAAATACCTCGACCAACTTATTGGCATAAGGTCTGCCCAAGTCTGGTCGGTGAACCGAATAAGTGGTCGAAAAGTCCGTTCCTTTAAGTAGTTGCTCAAATCTCACATTGATGTGCGCTCCCGGAGTTAAACCCTCTTCAATCCTGATATCGGAATCAAAATCAAGTTCGATAACCTTAACATTATTGACAAATTTGGGATCTTCTCCCGGCTCGGGTTCAACATCTTTCCAACCTCCCACGTGGATGGCAAAGGTGCCTTCATGGGTTTCAAATCCGTTACCCCAATCCACGTATTCCTGTCCAGAGCTGGAGGCATTGCCTTCTACCCCAAATCCAATATAACCCGCATTCCAATTCCAAAACCATGCTCCGTTAGCGGGGTCAAGCACCCCACCGGCAGCACCTTCTTGAACCCCAGATTCATCTACACCAACCGTAAAGCGAATCTTATTGTACGTTCCAACTTGAATATCTGACAAGTTGATGACGCGAGAACTTGGATCGACAGAGACTACGTGATAATAACCCGCTACCTCATCTGCACTGGCGGACACCCTTAATGGATCGATGTGCAGCGCGCCATTAGGGCCTTCCAATTCAATGGCAGTAATGTAATAGGCAAAGCGGGAGATATTGATTTCTTGACCATTGGCATCGGTATAGCTAAAGGTTTGGTCCCCAGCATCTTTGAGCGAAATGCTTTCGTCTCCGAGTTTGTTATCGAAGAGAATCGATAAAGTTCCGGGTTCTTTTTCAATAATGGCAATGGGGTCTTCCTCTTCGCTGCAGGCACTTAGCCCTAGGATGACAATGGCGAAACATGCCAAAAGAAATGGGTATATTGATTTCATCATTTTTAATTTTTTAAAAGTTTATTTCGATACCACTGTAAAGTAGTGTTACAATCAATTGTTATCAAATATTAGCATCTGTACTTTATCGCGTGATCGCCACGGCAAAGGGGTCGACAGAAACCTCAAACTTTTTATCCGGAATTAAGGCCAGGGTATTCAAATCGATGTAGGTTACGTAGCCGTTTCTTCCTTCGCATTCCGTTACGTGATGAGGTCTGGGGCCATCACTAGTAAAATTTCTGTTGGCCACGATAAGACGTTGCGTGGCCTCATCTACAACCATTCCATTGGGTTGTGAACCCGGGTAGATTTTATCGACAATCGCATGAGATTGGCAGTCAATCACCGAGATCGAACCTCTCAATCCAGTAAAGGAAAGCGAGTCGTCTGGGCAGCTTACAAACAGATAATCTTTGCTGGGGCTGTAAGCCATTTTACTTGGTCCGAGTCCTACTGGAATTGTACTCAACAAATGATCATCTGAGATGCTAAAGCAGCGCACTTCATTACTTTTTGAGCAAGTCACATAGTATTTATCCCCATCCGGATCAATAAAAATTTCCTTGGGATCAAATTCCGAAAGAGTACTTGGCAATTGCCCCGTTTGTAAGACCACTTTATCAACGACCAGATTGAGTGGATCAGTGATATCGATTTTGTAAATAAAATTTCCACTCCCCGCAGTGACGTACAAGGTTTGATCGAGGTCATCAATGTAGGCCGAAGAAGGGGATTCAAACAGATTCGGTGCTTCATATTTCTTTACCAGACTCATTTCTTCCAGATTCACATAAGCTATAGAACCATTGGAGTCTGAATTGATGACGAAGGCCTTTTTTGAATCATTGCTAATGGATAGAGTCGTCCATTTTCCATCGCCAAGCAGTAAAGTACCGACGAGGCTATCATCTGCCACGCGGTATTTCCTAACGACATCCCCACCCGGTGAAACGATATACCAGTGCTGACCATCGGGAGCAAGTACTAGGCTTTCCACGTCTTCTACATCCAGTCCAAAAGTTACTTTTACAAAACGAGCAATCAAATCCGTTTCCCAATCAAAGACAGTAACCATATCACAGCCGCGATTGAGTACATAATACTTCTTGCGTTGTGGATTATCAGAAAATTTAACAAGTCCTTTACTATTGGGGGCTCCTCTATTGATCCACAAACGGATCTTTAAGACATCATCTTGAGATAGTGGCATCCCTCCAAAAGGCATCGTTGGACCAACGGAAACTCCTAAATCTTCATAGGTATTGGTAAATAAAAAGAAGGTGCTAAATCCGTGGCTGTAAGGAACAGTAATGGCGCCGTTTCGACTACCTTCCATCATGTTGTCCCATGAACTTAATGACAAACCCGCGGCCGCACCTTTGCTCTCATCGTTATGGCATCCCGAAGTCGCACATTGGGTCAGTACAATATCGGCGATCTCCTCGGGATACCCCTTGAAATCTACTTGAGGGAGGGGTTCATCAGCAGTACAGGAAAGTACCGTCAAACCTACCAAAAGCAAAAAATTGAGCAACAAAAGATTGATTACTGTAAATTTCATAAAGCAGGATTATTTAAGAACGTTACTCTGTAACGGGGACATTTATTTCAACAATTTCGTCGTGCTTGCTGATCTCGATCGACACTCCTCCTGCCACCGAATCAATGACGGTACGGTCGAAACCCTTTGCATAAATGTAATAGCTGCCCCTAGATAAATTTTCGAAAAGGTATTGCCCATTGCTTGGGTTGGCAATGGTACTATCGTCATAAGCAGAAGGATCGACACCGGGGAATTCGGTAACACCATATTTGATGTATACCATTGCGGAGGGAATCGGTTGCTCATGATGCTGGACATGGCCAGTGATCATACCGTGGCTATGTAGCTCTGCTGGTTGAAAAGCGGACCACACACTCGATAGTCCACAAAAGAGTAGACCCATGATTATTGAATTGTTCATCATCACTACAAGGTTTTGACTTTTTGATTGGATTGGTGTAAATGGAAACGGATTGGATCACTTACTCGGTTACCGGTACATCTATTACGACAATTTCATCGGATGAAGTGATCTTAACTGGCACCCCTCCAAAAACCGAATCGATGATCGAGTGATCATAACCGGTTGCATAAAGGTAATAGCTGCCCTCCGTCAAGTTTTCGAAATGGTAACGACCATCGGTTGAACTGGCCAACCGACTATCGTCATAAGCAGAGGGATCAATGCCAGGGAATTCCGTACCCCCATATTTGATGTATACCCTGGCCGAAGGAATGTTTTCCTCGTGGTGTATCACATGCCCCATGATCTCTCCGCTACTATCTACATCCATTCCCTCTTCCTTCCCACAAGCAGACAATACCGTTAAGAGCCCACAGAGGAGCAAGCCTATTAGCAGAGGATTTTTAGCTATGAGGCTGGTGGGTTGACTTTTACTAATCATAACTTTCGCTTTTGAATTTTACAAATTTCCACCAAAAAACTATTCGACAACAACTGGATGGTCGACTTGGATGGTTGAATGACCGCTATGGGTTCTTGACTTTTTTCACTTGATTATTATGCGTATCGGCAATGTAGAGCGTATTGTCAGGAGTTACATATACGCCGTGTGGTTGATTGAGCTTCGCTTGTTTTGCTGGAGTACCATTGGGAGAAAAACCGGCTTCACGAGTACCGACAACAGTAGTGATGATCCCGTTGGTATCGATCTTGCGAATCACATTGTTTTTAGAATCTGCAATGTAAATGGCATCATCTGGGCCAAAAGCAACATCGGTTGGATAAAAGAGCTGAGCGTCCACCGCGGGACCACCGTCACCAGAATATCCACCCGTCGTACCGGCAATGGTCGTCACCTCTGCGGTAGCGATATCTATTTTCCGGATGCGGTTGTTTTTCGTATCGGCGAGTAGTAAGAAAGTCCCATCATTGCTGAGTGCAATCATCCCCCCTGGAGTCGCATTGGAGCCAGCGGGAAGACTAAAGCGAGCATTGTCGCCAACTCCATCAGCAAAACCTTCATCGCCACCAGCGAAGGTAGTGATGATCATATCGGTATCAATTTTCCGAATGCGTTGGTTGCCTTGATCTGAGATATAAATATTTCCATCCGCATCAAAAACGACACTACTGGGCAAACCCAATTGCGCCAAGCCGGCAGGGCCACCATCTCCCGAAAAGCCGAGCGAATTGCCTGCAATCAAAGTAGCCGACCAAGTGGCCACGGTAATTTTTTCTAGTTTCCAATTGTGCCAAGCGGCCAACCATAAATCACCAGCAGGACCAACGGTGATGGAAGTAGGATGATTGAGGTTAATCTCATCTGCCACACCAAATGGTCGGTCGCCCAATAAACCAGAACCAATGACTCGCTCGATCACATTATCTTTATCAACTCTACGTACACAATGGTTATTAAAGTCAACAATGAGTAACCGACCTTCTTCGTCGTGCGTCATATCCATGGGCCAATACAAAAAGGCTTCCAAGGCATCGCCTCCGTTACCACTCCCCCCCTGCTCGCCAGCGATACCCGCTACGTCACAGAGAATGCCATCTGCATCTGTACAAGAAAAAGAAGGATCATCGGGATCTTCTCCTTCGCTACATCCAGTGATTAAAACCAAGCTCCCCAGTAATAGGACCATGCTTAGTTGAATGATTCTTAAAGGAATGAATTGTATTTTCATGATTGTTTTAGTTTAATAGTTGGAGCGTAAGCAATCGCTTTAAAATTCCAACAATCGGTTGCAAGTGGCAAATTTCATCCCACTGGTCCGTCCAGACGGTACCCGCCCAACTGGCTTGTTCGAGATAAAATTTGCTCACTTTCGTTTGATCATAAAATGCAGATCTACGCTTAACCGAAAAATAATGGGTGAGAAATATTATTTTATTGTGCGACCCGTACTAAGGTCTCATAGGTGCCCAAACCACCATGAGTGGCGACAATTTTGGAAACAGTCAATCCATGCTGCTGGACATAATCACGCAAGTAAATCGAACGGTTTCTTAGCTCTGCTCTGGTAGCGGGAGTAAGTGTTTTGTGGGTCAAACGATCCCAAATGTCCATGAAACCTCCGAGCCAAATTTGATCAGAGACAACAATCGTTTCGTATTCAGGAACATACATAAAGACCATTTCATCAGCGTGTGGTACTGCATCCGATTCTTCTGGGTCAAGCAAATGAATTTCTACAGCGCTTGGTCCAGTACCCAATTTCGTCACACCAGTAACCGCTTTTACCGTGATGGGCTTGGGGTCCAATTCGAGATTATCCGGGCGCAAGGTGTGCTTGGAATCAATTGATTTTTGGGTAAAGGCTACCGCGTCAGGTCCAACATAAACGGTTTCCGTTTCGTAAATCAACTCCCGCATGCCTCCACAATGGTCATGGTGCAAATGAGAAATTACTCCGGCTAAAACTGGCTCTCCAGGATATTCAGATCTGATCGTATTGAGTCCACTTCTAGTACAATCGCTATTGATCGGAGCATCAAAAATGACCAAGCCCTCATTGGTTTTCGCCACTACACTCCAAGTTCTGGTATCGGGTCTTCCGATTACTTTTAGATTGGGACCCACTTCCTGGCTGGTAATGCCAACGGAAGACAGGTCAAAGTTGCCAAGTGCCATCGCACCATTATCCAGGGGCTGATCCAGCAAAATACCAAAACCTGACCAACGGTGATACCACTGAGAATAGTAAATACCATTGTCCGCATTTTCTTCAGAATAGGCGATCTGATCGGCGGGTTCTGGAGTAAAATGACCTGCATCAAAAGTGACTCCTAATTCAATATTACTGAGGTCTTCAGTTTTCAAAAGTTCGCCATTGAAATTGTAAACGATTCTAGAAGGATACTTTAAACCCGAAGTAGCTACCCAATCTTCGTAGACGACCTCAAATAAAACATCTCCCTGGATGTGATCTGCTTCCATGATACTAGCACTAAGGGGTAAATGAGAGTTGGGATCAATGGCCAAGGTAATGCTTAAATCGGATACGCGAGTAGGAATGATGAATTCATTGTTTTTTGTAAATGTGTTGATGCTACCATTGCTCAAAACTTGGTGAAGCAAAGCGAGTGGATTGGCCATGGTCAAATTTTTCAGTGTCGCTTCGATACGGCTAGAATGAAGGGCAATCGGTTGCGTGGTTCCAAAATAATAGGCACTCCAATTGTATTCGCCTGAGAGACTGCCCTTTTTATCGTTGACAATTAACTTTGCTCCATAAGTATCGTACTTAAAGGGATGCTGGAACTTTCGGTATTCATATTCCATCCTTGCCTTTCTGGCGGTAAATTCACTAGACAAGGTAAGGCGATGTGTATTGGTGGTCACCGGATTTGCTTCGGTAGGCAATTCTTGCTCATACTCCAGGAGGGCGCCGTCGATTGTCGCCTTTAATGTTTTGGTTTGATTGAAGATTTCCTCTCCACCTAGCGCTTCTACAATTTGCTCTATACTCGATTCATCAATCAGGTTATTTTTATCCTCGTCAGAATTACAGGTAATAAAAACGAGCAAGGAAAAGACGATGAGCAAAGACAGCAAAATTTTTCCAGAAAAATTCTGAGATAATTCTCTTGGAGCGTATTTTAAAATTTTCATAATAATTGATTTTTAATGTTTTATTTTTATCATCATAAAAGAGAAGGATTGAGGCAACAAAAGAAGAGTAAATGGCCAAATCCCGTGGATCAATAGCCACTTACTTGTTGCTTCTTTTTTGTTGGAGTATGCCTCTAGAAAAGGAACAAAGAAGTCACTTTCGAATGACTATGCGGGAACTGGAATTTGCATGATATCCCGTACTTCAACATGACCGCCAATACTTAGAATGG
>JBCCSR010000044.1:0-13077 GCA_039199865.1 Bacteroidota bacterium | reverse complement strand
CTACCCGGTGGCGAAGCATTCATCTTACTCGATAATTATCGGGAACAAGCTCCCGTCTTCAAAAATGAGGAAATTGTGCTACACGACATTGGCGATGGCGTACTTTGCTTAGAGTTTCGCAGTAAAATGAATGCCATTGGAGAAGGCATTCTCCGAGGCATCAATCAATCCATTCAAATTGCCGAAGAAGGCCATTGGAAAGGCTTGGTAATTGGTAATAATGCCACCAATTTTTCTGTTGGTGCCAATTTGATGATGATTGGCATGTTTGCTTACCAACAGGAGTTCGACGAATTGAATATGGCAGTTGACCTGTTCCAAAAAACGACCATGCGTTGTCGGTATTCCAGCATTCCAGTCGTAGCGGCAACACAAGGTTACGTCTTTGGTGGTGGCTGTGAAACCTTGATGCATTGTGACGCTTCCGTTTGTGCCGCTGAATCCTACATTGGCCTAGTTGAAGTGGGCGTCGGTTTGATTCCCGGTGGTGGTGGAACCAAAGAATTTGCTTTACGCCTTTCCGATTCTTTTTATCAAGGAGATGTACAAATTCCCAAACTCATCGAAGCCTGCAAAACATTGGCAATGGCTTCAGTGGCAACTTCAGCCCATGAGGCCTACAACCACGGTTACTTGACCAAAGGCCGAGATTTTGTGGTGCCCAATGTTTCCAGAAACATCAGCGAAGCCAAAAAGAAAGTTTTAGAACTGGCGCCTACTTACACCCAACCCGTCAAGCGAGAAGCACATGTTTTGGGACGAACGGGCCTCGGTGCTTTATACACTTTTGCCAATGAGTTAAAACTGGGCAATTACGCTTCTGAGCACGATATCAAAATTGCTAAAAAAATCGCCTTCGTCCTTTGTGGCGGCGATTTATCCGGGCCTCAAAAGGTATCTGAGCAGTATTTACTGGACATCGAAAGAGAAGCTTTCCTCAGTCTCTGTGGCGAGCAAAAGACCTTGGAAAGAATTCAACACATGCTACAAACCAATAAGCCATTGCGCAATTAATGGTTGCCAAGTAGCCTGTTGAAACTTAAATCACAATAAAAAAATACTAATAAAATGAACGCATATATAGTAAAAGCATATCGAAGCGCCGTCACCAAATCTAAACGAGGGGGCTTCAGGTATTTTCGATCAGATGATTTGGCGGTTGAGGTTGTAAAGTACATGATGGAAAAAACGCCAGAACTCGATCCAAATTTAGTAGACGATGTCATTGTGGGTTGTGCCAATCCAGAAGGCGAACAAGGTTTCCAGATTGGACGACAAATCTCTGTTCGTGCCTTGGGCAAACCCGTTCCCGGAGTAACGGTCAATCGCTACTGTGCCTCAGGCTTAGAAACCATTTCGATCGCAGTAGCCAAGGTCAGCGCCGGAATGGGCGAATGTTACATCGCCGGTGGAACGGAAAGCATGAGTATGATTCCCATGACGGGTTACAAGCTAGCGCCCAGTTATGCTGTAGCCAGCGCTACGCCAGATTATTTGTCGAGCATGGGGGCTACAGCTGAAGCAGTTGCGCAAAAATATGGCATTGACCGCGCAAAGGCAGATGAGTTTGCTTTCAATTCTCACCAAAAAGCAGCGCAAGCAATCGATGCTGGAAAATTCAAAGAGGAAATTGTTCCAGTGAATGTAAAAGAAGTGTTTGTAAAAGATGATCGTCGTCAGGAAAGGGACTTTGTGGTAGATACCGATGAAGGGGTCCGTCGAGATACCAGCATTGAAGCGCTAGGTCGGCTACGAGCGGCCTTCAAGATGGGAGGGATTGTCACTGCTGGTAATTCCTCTCAGACATCTGATGGAGCAGCCTTCACTCTAGTCATGAGTGAGCGCCTGGTCAAGGAGCTGAACCTCACCCCTATTGCGCGTTTGGTTTCCTGTTCCGTGGCGGGTGTGGATCCTTTGTACATGGGTATTGGTCCATGCGCGGCAATTCCTAAGGCGTTGAAACAAGCAGGCTTAGCGCTAAAAGATATTGAACAAATTGAGTTGAACGAAGCTTTTGCAGCTCAAGCCCTAGCCGTCATCCAAGAGGCTAGACTCGATCCCGATATGGTCAATGTCAACGGTGGCGCCATTGCTTTGGGGCATCCGCTGGGTTGTACGGGAGCCAAGTTGAGTACACAACTGTTTGGTGAAATGAGAAGACGCGGCCAAAAATACGGAATGGTCACTGCTTGCGTCGGAGGGGGTCAGGGCATTGCCGGAGTTTACGAGTTGCTCAACTAAAGCTCAATATAGTCCCAAATTTAGACTTCATATGGATAATAACAATCGAATGAGCTAGGGGATTTATTGTGCCCAAAGCTTTATATTAAAAGCCGTAGGATTCGTTTTAATCTCCTACGGCTTTTTTTGTGTCAGCTCACCCTGCTTCAACAATTTATATACAAAAAATGATTATTCGACAACCAAACTTTTGCGATGATAATGGACCGCGCTAATTCAAAGAAGATTCCGACCATTTCTAGATGGCGAATCCTTAAAAGTATTCCGACCTTCATCCACAATCCCATTCCAATCCTCAATCAATACATCAAAGAAGATGGAGATACTTACTACATGTACATGGGCGGAAAAGTCAAATCGATCATGACCGCCAATCCCCAGATCATTCAACATGTACTACAAAAAAATCATCGCAATTACCGGAAGTCTCCCATCCAAGTGGATCAACTCGCTCATTATGTAGGGAAGGGTTTACTCACCAGTGAAGGGGCCTATTGGTTGAAACAAAGGCGACTGATCCAACCCGGTTTTCATCGCAAAAAGCTGGCGGCTTTGGTAGCGTTGATGCTAAAAGAGATCGATCTGTTTCTAGATCAGTTGGCAGAAGCAATTCCGGATGGCCAAACCTTCGATATCGTCAAGAAAATGCATGAACTGGCCTTCGTCATTGTTGCCAAATCCTTGTTCAGTACTGGAGTTGAAAAAACAGTCTTGGATCGCCTCAGTCAAAATATCACTCAAATCCAGGCATTCATTGTAAAGGAAATCCGGCAGCCCTACCTAAAGTTCTGGTTTAAACTTTCTGGCGAACAAAAACGTCGAGAAAAAATGGCAGAAGATTCCAATAAAATCATTTTACAAATTATCCAAGAGAGAAGAGCCAGTGGCAAGCAACAGGATGACTTATTGGACATGCTCTTGGAAGCGCGCTACGAAGATACCGGAGAGGGCATGAATGATCAGCAACTTTTAGAAGAGAGTCTGATCCTCTTTGTGGACGGACATGAAACCTCTGCCAATGCCCTGGCCTGGACTTGGTATATTTTGTGTCAGCAGCCAGAAGTTGTAGAGAAAATCAGGAAAGAAATCAAAGATAAACTGGGCCAGCGAGCACCAACTTTCAGCGATCTTTCCCAGCTAGATTATCTGTCGAGAGTCATTCAGGAATCCATGCGACTCTATCCTCCCGCCTGGATTACGGATCGCATTTCCATTGAAGATGACGAAGTGAATGGATATCATTTACCCAAAGATACCTTACTCGGTTTGTACATTTACGGTGCTCACCACTCCCCTCAATACTGGCCTGATCCCAAAAAATTTGATCCTTCTAGATTTGAAAAAGACAAAGTCAAAACGCGTCCTTCTTATGCCTACATGCCCTTTGGTGGAGGGCCTAGATTGTGTATTGGCAACAACTTTGCAATGATGGAAATGCAATTGATCCTGATCAAAATGCTGCAAAGATTTGATTTTCAATTGGCTGATCAAGCCCCCGTGGAAATGTTGCCGATGGTTACTTTACGTCCTAAAAACGGAATTCAAATGCGCAAAACTACCATCTAGACCCAACACTCAATTATTGCCGACATGAAATATTCCAAGTTCTTGTATTTTTCAATTTTGCTGATTACCGCTTGTAAAAGTCCACAGCCTCTAGGTAAAACTCAGCAGAACGCTCCCCAACTCATTGATGTTGTACAAAGGCACGTAGATGGTCTGAACAAAAGAGACTTTAATGTTTTAGAAAAAATTTACGCAGAAGATTTTGCTGGATGGGCTCCAGTGGTCCAGTTTGAAGACAAGGCAAGTTTGATTGAGCAGCTCAAAACAAACTATCGTGATAGTGATACGCAGATTGAGATTCAAGTCTTAGCGACAGAATCCGGCCCTTCCCTCGGCTACGTTTTACTTCATTGGATCGCTTTTACCCCCATTCCCGATGCGAAAGCTCAAGTTTTGTTTGAGAAGGATTTACTGGAAATTTGGAGAAAGGATCAAACTGGTAACTGGCAACTGGCTAGAATGTTGTTTTTTCAACCAGAAGAAGGGTTTGGGATTGAATGAGGATGCTCCGTCTAGATGGTCTTGATCAAATAAGGATGAAGATCCTTTTCAACTTGATCGGTCAAAATGCCCATATGTACTTCAATATTGGCCGACTCTAAAATGGCAATCCCAGCCCCATTATTTTTAGGATGTGGATCCAAGATACCAACGTATACGTCCTTTACCTTTGATCGAACGATCGCTTTGGCACAAGATGGCGTTCTTCCCTGAAAGGAACAGGGTTCGAGTGTTACAAACATGGTAAAATCTTCAATCCCCGGAGACAAGCGCTCCAAAGCCATCGCCTCTGCATGGGGTTTTCCCGGAATACTGGTATGGCCACGAGCCACAATTTGCCCATCTTTCACAATGACGCAACCTACCGGAGGATTGGGTAGGCAATCTGGTAATGCTTTTCGCCCCTCTAGTAGCGCCGCTTGCATGAATTTCTCTTTTGTACTTTGGTCCAAAATAGTCTTGTTTGTTTTTTATTGAAGCGCATCGGCCCAAGGCTGACAATGAAATTGTATGGCCATTTTTCCACAATCCTTGACAACTCGTCTCTATCACAAACAACGATCAAATGAGTTTCAACGAGGCGGTAATTTGAGAGCTGTAAATTGGAAAATTAGTTTTTAATCAGTTTAATGGTAAATCGCTTATTGGCGCTTTGTACTTCTAAAAGGTAAAGGCCCGTCAACAACCGAGAAGTGTCGAAAAACTGCTCGTCACGTCCATTAATCGCTCGTTCCAACACTACCCTTCCGACCACATCTCTCAAGATCAGGTGCTCCACTTCATTAGACTTGAGCCTCAACTGGAATCCTTCTCTAAATGGATTGGGAAAAATATCTAACAATTCATTGGTGGGCCTCAACTCTTCCGTACTCGTCACGACGGGATCTGGATTGGGATGTTGATATTGACTAAAAAACTCCCAGATGAGTTCCGTTGCCGAAAAATCCTGACTGGTATTGCCCAAAGCAGCAATGGGAAATGCACCTGGCCAAGAATGTCCTCCATTTTGAACGACGTAAAACCAAACGTCAGTCGCTTCCGCACAGCTGTATTTGATCGCAGTACTAGTGGTATTGTCAAATGTTGAAGTATTGGGAAGTGGAGTCGTTTCGGGAGTGGTTTCGCAATTGTTATAATCTCGCCAAAATTCGACTACGGTGGGGATGTTGGGGGTAAAAAGAGCAATTCCATTGTAGGGAACAACTAGGTCGTCAGTACCATGAATTTGTAGAACGGGAACAGGACGATCGGGCGTACAATTGTTGATCTGCTCAAAAGCCATTGCCCCGGTAACTGAAGCAATTGCCGCAATTCGATGGTCTAATTCACAAGCCAACCGATAACTCATAAAACCACCATTGGACATCCCCGTAGCATAAACTCTACTCAGATCTACCTGATATTCAATATATAATCGATCAATCAGTCGATCGAGAAAACCCAAATCATCGACGCCGGTCCCGAAATAAGCATCCCAAGAAGCGCCCGTATCTCCCCAGGTTGTCGTTCCAACTAATCCCTGTGGATAGACAATGATCACCCCCTCATCCTCGGCGAGTGCATTAAAATTGGAGTAAACCAATTGCTCAAGGCTCGTTGAACCAAAGCCATGCATATTGATGATCAAGGGCAAACTAGCACCGGGACTGTAAGTTGATGGCAAATAAACGCGATAGAAGCGCAGCTCTCCATCGTGTTCAAAACTTCCGTCAATATTTGATTGGGCCCCAAGGGAAGGGCAGATTGAAATCAACAGCAACAGCAAAAAAGGTAATCTTTGAAGCATCATTTTTCTTTTTAGATTCAGGGGTCAAATTACAAAATCCTATTTACTTACAATGCCATTTGGTCTACTATTGTTGACATTTTTGGTAGAAATTATCTTTAAATTTGGATGGTAACTTTAGAAAAATGATGGATTAATCATATGTTACTAAGCTGTAATAGTTTGCTATCAAATTCACTTCATTTCTTCTCTTCCAAGCTACTTTCATCAAGACATATTTGGACTTTTCGTAAAATAATGGTAATCTTGTTGGCGAATTTTCGCTCTACTAGAGAAAGCCTCTAATAACAAGCGACAAAGCCAAATTGATCAACCAAAAAATCTCCAACTAACACCCCTAAAAAACAATACTCGCTAGGGGGAAATCATTTCCTACAAGACAATCAACCTGATTCACTACCGCCTAATCTGCTGGTCGTGGAGTACTTTTGCAATTGACCTTTGGCCAATAGGTATAGAAAATTTTTTAACCACACAACCAACATCCAATATTATGCTAAAAAAGTCATTACCTACTTTGCTCATGATCGTCTTACTCGCATCGTGTTCAAAAGACCTTGATCTACCCAATTCCGCGATTTTGCCCAATGATTTGATGTCAAAAGAAGAAATCAATCAAACCTTGTATGCTGCAATTGAAGCCGATGGAATTTTCCATTGGGACAAAGCTGACGCTCGCTTAATGTATAGTGCAGCGATGCAAAGCGATTCGCTATTTGCCATTGGTTATCAAATTGCGGGTACGCAAGACCTCCCTTCCAAAATCCACGAAATTGACATCGAGTCTACCCAATGGATTGCTGCCAGAGACAAAGTACTCCAAGTGATTCTCGACGGTGAACGCGAGTTGAATCCAGACAAAACCGTTGAGCAATTGCTACCACACGGCTACCCCAAAGTTCTTCCCTCAATGGCCGTTTTACTCACCAATCCAGCAACGATCGAAAAGTTGCGAAACATGGAAGAAATTCGCTATTTGGAAGCTATGGGTTATGAATTGCCCCCATTGCGCGAACTCAATGATAATGCGGTAGAAAGAAGCAGCTCGGGCTGTGGTTCTGCAACCCCCAACTACAGCATCAGCTCCGCAGATTATACCACCATTAGTCCCAACTGTAAACGTGGATGGAACTTGCCAACTTCCAACGTCCACACCGCTTGGAATACGACGCAAGGCTCTGGCGTTACGGTAGTCATCATTGATACCGGACTTTCCGATGATCAAGACAATTTAGGATCACAATTCACCAGCGGTTATTCTTCAGGACGCTTTGTTCAACGCTACAGTACCAAATACTCTGGTTGGTGGTGGTGGAGATCCCTCGATTCACCCCATGATCAGTGTGGACACGGAACGCAAATGGCTGGAATTGCCACTGCGCCGAGAAGCAGCGATGGCAACTCCGTAGGAATTGCTTACAAATCCAACTTGATTGGTATCCGTGCAGTACAAGATGTTTTCATTTCGTCTTCGGATGAAAAAGATGGCGTAAAAGATGCGCTCATCCTGGCGGGGAATAGATCTGATGTAAAAGTCATCAGTATGTCTTTGGGTACTCCATTTTGGAGTGGAACTGTAGCCGATGGTGTCTACTTCGCTTACAATAAAGGAAAATCTATTTTTGCTGCCGCTGGTACTTCCTTCTCTTGGACTTCTGGCGTTGGCGTGATCTTCCCAGCAACCATGTCTCAGACGCATGCCGTTACTGGTGTCCGCGATACCAATCCAGGATCTAAGTGCAACACTTGTCACTCTGGCTCACAAGTTGATTTTACCATGATCATGCAAAGGTCGTCTAACAATTCAAGAAATGGTTTGACGCTTTCTGTTTACTCTAATCAGCCCAACTACGTCAGTGGTTCTTCTTGTGCTACCGCCAGTGTTGCGGGAATTGCGGCCTTGGTTTATGCCAACAATCCAGGCGCAAGTCGATCTTTTGTTTACAATGCTTTGAGAACCAATGGTTCTTATTATCCCAACAAGAGTGGATCCTTGGGCTGGGGATACATTAATGCCCAAGGGGCCATTAATTACTAGCAATACTCACACTTATTTGTCGGTAATACCTGTTTAAAAAATCTGAGGAACAAGGCACATTACATTCAAGGTGTTTTGTCCTCAGATTTCACCCAAGTATTGCCTACCTGATTGGGACTTCTCGCTGTTCCATTTTCCCAGCGAACCCAATTGATCCAAAAATAAACAACGATAAAATTTATAAAAGGCCGAGCTTAGAAACTAATTTATTCACCTGGAAGCCAGTAGTTAAATGGCTCCAAACAATCTTTCTATTATGCTACGAAAATTATCAACAGCACTACTCTTTACCTTACTCTTTTTTTCCTGTTCCAAAGACATCGACGAGCCAGTAAAGGTCCTCGAATATGACCTCCTATCAAAAGAGGCCATCAACCAAACCATCTATGATGATTTAGAAGTCAACGGTATTTACAACTGGGATCGCGCTAGTAGTAAAATGTTGTACAGTGCAGCCATGCAGAGTGATTCGATCTACGCCATTGGTTATCAAATTGCGGGAATGCAAGATCTTCCCTCCAAAATCCACGAAATCGATATTGAATCTACCGAATGGATCGCCACCAGAGATAAAGTACTTCAAGTCATTTTGGATGGGGAAAAGGCCAATCATCCCGGTAAGGAAATAATCGATCTTTTACCACATGGCTATCCCAATGTAACGCCTTCGATGGCTGTCCACTTTACCAATCCAGCAACCATTGAAAAGTTGCGCAACATGGAGGAAATTCGCTATCTGGAAGCAATGGGTTATGAATTGCCACCGCTGGCCGCCCGAGAAGACAACAATGCGGTTGAACGAAGTGGTTCGGGATGCGATAACGGAGCACCCAGCAATAATATCAACAGTAGTGATTACACCACTATTTCACCTTTCGTTAAACGTTCTTGGAATTATGCTTCCTCCAACATTCCCACCGCTTGGAATACCACATCTGGATCCGGAGTAACGGTAGCCATCATTGACACTGGTGTTTCTAATGATCAAGAAAATCTCGGTTCACAATTCAACAGCGGTAACTCCTCCGGACGCTTTGTACAAAGATACAGTACGAAATACTCTGGTTCTTGGTGGTGGAGATCGCTTGACTCTCCTCATGATGATTGTGGTCACGGTACACGGATGGCTGGTATTGCAACAGCACCAAGAGGGAGCGACGGAAACGCCGTTGGAATTGCCTATAATGCCAACTTGATCGGTATCCGTGCCGTTTCTGATGTTATCATTTCTTCTTCTAATGAAAAAGATGGTGTAAAAGATGCCTTGATTCTGGCGGGTAACCGCAGCGATGTTAAAGTCATCAGCATGTCAATCGGTACTCCTTTCTACAGCGGAACTGTAGCCGATGGTGTTTACTTTGCTTACAACAAAGGCAAACTCATTAATGCCGCTGCTGGAACCTCTTTCTCTTGGACCACTTTTGTCGGTGTGATTTTCCCCGCTACGATGTCGCAATGTTATGCCATTACGGGAGTAAAAGATTCTAATCCATTGACGAAATGCCACAATTGCCACCAAGGTTCACAAGTACAATTCGTAATGAGAATGCAACGAAGTTCTAGCAACAGTCGCGTCGCACTTTCGGTAGCCAATTATTCCAATACTCCTGCTTACACGGGCGGTTCTTCTTGTGCAACGGCAAGTTTATCGGGCATCGCCGCACTGGTTTTTGCCAATAATCCGGGAGCGAGTAGATCATTTGTCTACAATGCCTTAAGAGCCAATGGTTCTTACTATCCAAATAAAAACGGTAATTTAGGTTGGGGTATCGTCGACGCCAATGGCGCCATCAACTATTGATCCCACTAGACCTAATTGAGGAGAAAGGATTGAGCTAAAATCCTTTTGTAAAACCTAAAAACATCGGCGGCTTGGAGCGTATCCAAGCCGCTATTTTTATGTTGAGCAAATTATCGCATAATCGTTACATCGCCACTGTATTCTATTCGTTTTCCATCAATAAATTCTACTTCGGCAGTGAAAATATAAACGCCATTATCTACCAATTGACCTCGATGCATCCCATTCCAGGAATAGGTGTCATCATTGGGAGGAAAGTTCGTTCGTTCAAAGACAACAGCTCCCCAGCGATTGAAAATTCGGAAACTCCAAACCAGTCCCACATCAGTGCCTCCATGTATCAGCAACAAATCATTGACGCCATCTTGATTGGGCGAAAATGCATTGGGGATGTACACCCTTCGATCTTTTCGAACCTCAATCCGAATGGCATCTTCAGCAATGCAATTGGTCAGCGTATCGGTGATTTGTACCATATAGTCGATGCTCTGTGTTGGAATGAGCTCCTGCCTGGCACAAGTATCACAAGTCAAATTAAAATCGGGAGACCATTGATACAATACATTATTGCTACTGGAAAAAGGAGCCAATTCGACGGTCTCCCCCAAAGCAATATCCAGATCATCTCCCAACTGAACTTGTAAAACCGGAGGGGCAGCAATCAATACGGGAAATATACGGATACAACCCGCAGCATCTTCGACTGCTAAATCATAATTGCCCGCAGTCATCCGGACGAAGACAGAGTCTGCCGTAAAGAAATTGCCATCAATGGAAAATAGGTAAGGCCCTACTCCACCGCTCACCTGCTCAACCAATAATGCACCACTATTTTCCCCTCCATCGCAAGTGACGTCAACCGTTTGAAATTGCGCAGCAATGGCTTGAGGGGCTTCTAAGTTAAAAGAAGAGGTCGTAGTACAACCGTTGTTATCCGTGATCGTCAAACTGTAAATTCCGCTGGCCAAATCCCTAGCTTGCATGCCGAGATCTCCATTACTCCAGGCTAGGCTTTCATTACCATTGCCTCCCACAATACTTGCGCTCAAGACCCCATCGCTCGAGCTGGCACAACTAATGGGATTTTCAACAAAAATATCCACAGACAAAGATGCCAATGGTTGACTGATGACTACGGCAGTTGTTGCGGTACAGTTGTCAAAATTGGTTATGGTAACATTGTGTGCCCCCGCCGACAATTGATTGGCCAACTCGGTTGTCTCTCCCGTATCCCAGAGATAGGCAATGGGCGTTCCATTGGTTGTCACCACAGCTTGACCATCGTTGCCACCGAAGCAATTGACGGGTTCTACTTCCATCGCTTGAGCGATAAATTCAGCCGGTTCATTTAAAGTAAAGTCCGTGAGGGCAGTACAGTTAAGTGCATCCGTAATTGTCACTTGATGGGCACCGGCACATAGATTGCTCGTAGAAACGCCACTTTCTCCATTCGGCCAACTGTAGGTATAAGGGGCACGTCCTCCGTTGACTTGTAAAGTGGCGCCAGCATCGCAATTGCCAAAGCAGGAGGCATCGATGGGGTTAATGATTTGAATGACAATCGGTTCGGGTTCTACTACCGTAGCACTGATCACGGTAGTTCCCCAAGGATCACTGACCGTCACCGTGTAAGCACCAGCAGGCAAATTATTGATATTGACCAGACCGCCTTCCAAATCCAACATGCCATTTCCATTCAAGGAATTGTCCTGATTTTGCCAATCGTATTGGTAAGGGGCTTGACCGTTCGAAACAGAAAAACTCAAAAGGCCATCGGTTGTTCCAATACAATCCAAAGTATCATTTTCCAAATCTGTAATGATGTTTACTGGGAAAAGGACCGGCTGACAAGCATCTACAGAGCATCCCACATCATCCGTGATGGTGACGCAATAAAGCGTTCCTCCCGTCAAATCAATCGCTTGTTGACTGGTCTGCCCGTCTGACCACAGATAAGTAAAATTGCCCGATCCTCCCGAAACTTGTACACTCAGGACTCCATCAATCGCGCCTAGGCCACTCGCCTCCAAATCTTGAGTAATCACCGGACTGAGCTCAGCAAGTACGTTTAACGTCGTTTGAATGGTACTATCGCATCCATTGGCTGCCGGAAGGACATCGACATAAGTGCCTGAAGTATTGTAGCTAGAAGTCCCCACGGCAAATGCGTCTCCAAAACAGATCTCAGGAGTAAGACTGGTACTAATTTGGGGTAAAATGGTCAGTACACCACTAACTAAGCTATCACAGCCATTAAATGCTTGCAGTACTTCGTTAATCGGTCCGGTTGCAGAATAGGTTGTGGTGCCCACTTGTAAGCTTTCTCCAAAGCAAAGCGTTTGATCAATTATGGTTTCATTCAAAGGCAAAACCGTAAGAATCCCCGCAACTACGCTATCACAGCCATAGAAAGACGTTAACGTTTCATTGACTAGTGTGCTTGTCGAGTAGACACTGCCTCCGATCACCAAACTTTCACCAAAACAGATGGTCTCATTAAGTGGAGTGATGATCGGGATGGGATCATTGACTTGAGCCGTTGCCGTTGTTTCGCCAAAGGCATCAGTAATGGTAAAGCTGTAGGTTCCTTGGGGCAAATTGGCAATATCTGCTACTCCTCCTTCGGTAGTAATTGTACCACTTCCGTTTAAGCTATTACTAGCATTTTGCCATTGATAATTGTAAGGAATGACACCATTAAACACACTAAGCGATAAGCTTCCATCAGTATCCCCCGGACAGTTCAAAATAATGTCTTGCAAATCCGTTTGAATGTTGCTTGGAAACAGCATCAACACGCAATCCTCAGCAGCGCATCCTGCATCGTCCGTTACCGTGACACAGTAGTTGATCCCACCTTCTAAATTGGCTGCTAATGGAGTATTGGCTCCATTGGACCATTGATAAATATAATTTCCCGCACCTCCCGCCGGACTGACTTGAGCAATCCCACTAGGATCTAAATAAGCGGTAGCTTCCGTATTAATATCGACCGAAACAGTCAGTTCAGGTAAGATTGTTAAATTCGTAAATACCGTACTATCACAACCTTCCACGCTCGTCAATATATCGGTATACATGCCAGAACTGGTGTAAGTCGTATTGCCAACTTCGAGGCTTTCACCAAAACACAAGGAAAGATCG